>JAKAJW010000033.1 GCA_021813645.1 Pseudomonadota bacterium
CATCGAAAGCCACGGCTACCGCTGGAAACTCGGCGGCTCCGACCAGGATCAGAAGGATTCCGCGGCCTTCCTGTCCAAGGCCGCGCTGGCGGCGGTGTTCCTGATCTTCGTGGTGCTGCTGGCGCAGTTCAACAAGTTCACTTCGGTCGGCCTGGTGCTCTCGGCGGTGGTGATGTCGACGATCGGCGTGTTTCTCGGCCTGCTCATCATGGGCCAGCCCTTCGGCGTGGTGATGACCGGCATCGGCATCATCGCGCTGGCTGGCGTGGTGGTGAACAACAACATCGTGCTGATCGACACCTTCGACAAATTGCGCGCCGGCGGCATGAGCAAGGTCGATGCCATCCTCGAGACCTGCCATGAGCGGGCCCGGCCGGTGGTGCTGACCGCCGTCACCGCCATCCTCGGCGTGGCGCCGATCGCCTTCGGGCTGAACCTCGAGCTGCTCAGCCACGAGACCACGCTCAACGCCCCCTCGACGCAGTGGTGGATCTCGCTCTCTTCGGCGATCGTCTTCGGTCTGGCCTTCGCCACGGTGCTGACGCTGATCGTCACCCCGGCGCTCCTGATGCTGGTCACCCGCGACCAGCCGCGGCGCTGGCGTTGGTTCGGCGGGCTCCGCCGCACCCCGGCCGAGGCGCCGCAGTCCGCCGCCGCGGCCGAGCCGAAGAGCTGGGACGTCGTCTAGCCGTCCCGAGTTCTCCGCCCCCGAACGCTCCCCTCACATCGCCCAGTCGGCCCGGTCGGCCCGGTCGCTGCCGCGGCCGGCCTGCAGCGCTTCCGCCCGCCGCAACGTCGGTGCAACGTCGGTGTAAAATCGGTGCCAAATCGGTGCCAAATCGGTATCCTGATTTGCGAGGTTTTTCCGCCCGTTGCGCCGCGACCTTCGGTCAGGCCGACTTGGCCGCCGGCGCCACCTCCAGCAAGGCCCCGCCGGCATCCGGGCTCAGCCGCAGGAACCAGAAGACCGAGCTGACCGACACCGCCGCGACCAGTGCGAAGACCGGCGGGAAGGTCGCCGCGACGATCTCGGGGCGGCCCGAAAGCGTCTGCACCGCCTGCAATCCGAAGGCCGCCACGGTGATGCCGATCGAACTCGACAGCTGCTGCAGCACCGAGTTGAAGCTGGTGGCCGAGCTCATCCGCTCGGTCGAGACTTCGGAATAGGCGATGGCGTTGATCGAGGTGAATTGCAGCGACCGGCAGATGCCGCCGAGGAACAGAACCGAGACCATCAGGAGATAGGGCATATCGGCCCGGAACGCCGCCGGCGCCAGCAGGAAGACCGCCGCGATTCCGGCGTTGACGATCAGAACACGGCGGAAGCCCCAGCGCATAAGTATGCGTTGCGCAAGGAATTTCATCGTGATCGCGCCGATCCCGGTGGCGAAGGTCATCATTCCGGATTGGAACGGCGTCAGCCCGAAGCCAAGCTGGAACAGCAGCGGCAGCAGGAAGGGTATGGCCCCGCCGCCGATCCGGAACAGCGTGCCGCCAAGCGCCGCGATGCGGAAGGTCGGGATCGCCAGCAGGCTCAGATCGACCAGCGGCGCTGCCACGCGCCGGGCGTGGCGGGCGTAGAGCAGCACCAGCCCGAGCCCGCCGAAGATCAACCCGAACATCACCGCCTGCGACGCCAGCCCAAGCCCGGCCATGGTCACCCCGGTCAGGAAGGCCGACAGCCCCGGACCGACCAGCAGAAAGCCCAAGAGGTCGAAGCGGCGCACCGCTTGGCTCTGGATCCGCGGCACGAACAGCGTGACCAGCGTCACCCCCAGAACCGCGATCGGCACGTTGATCCAGAAGATCCAGCGCCAGTCGAAATAGGTGGTGATGAAGCCCCCCAGCGGCGGCCCCATCACCGGCCCCAACAGCGCCGGCACGGTAAGCCAGGCCAAGGCATTGACAAGCCCGGCTTTTGGCGTGGTGCGCAGGACGATCAGCCGGCCCACCGGCACCATCATCGAGCCGCCCTTACCCTGTAGCACCCGGCTTGCGATCAGCCACCAGAGCCCGTGCGAGGCGCCACAGGAAATCGAGCCCGCCGCGAAGATCACGATGGCCAGGCGAAACACCGGCCGAGCGCCGAAGCGGTCGGCCATCCAGCCCGAGGCGGGAATGAAGACCGCCAGCGCCAGCAGATAGGAGGTCAGCGCCAGTTTGAGATGGATGGGGCTGGTGTGCAGATCCGCAGCGATCTTCGGCAGCGAAGTGGCGATCACCGTCGAATCGAGATTTTCCATGAACAGCGCCGTGGCCACGATCAGCGGCAAGAGGCGGGACTTGATCAGGGCGCGGGTCGACTCGCGGGTCACTTCGGCTCACCGGTCTGGGCGCCCGACGCGGTGGCAGGGCGCTGAATTTCGCGACACTCGTCGCATGGCGGCGACGGAATGGGAAGGGCGCTCCGTTTTAGCTGAAACGACAGGGGACGGATGCGCTAGCATGGCTCTAACATTCGCTTGGAAGTTCGACCCTTCACGAATAGATGAAGCGATGAAATGCGGATTTCCATTGCCCTGGCGCGCTCCTAGGTTCGCGCCCGTTGCGGTCGGCGTCGCGGGCTCACGCCGGGAGTTTCTGGCATGAAGAAGACGATTCCCCTCCTCGTCGTCGCCGCGCTGGCCGCAGGTTATGTGTTCCGAGAACGGCTGATCGGCTATGCGCCGGACTGGGTCGCCGCCTATGCCGCCAAGGTCGATCCGGCGCTGGCGGCCAAGACGGGCGCGGTCAAGCTCGCCCGCGCCCCGGCCGGCGCTGGCCCCGCCCGCGTTGCCCCGCCGGTGGCCGTAAGCGTCGCCACCGCGACCACCGGCCGGCTGCCGGTGATCCGATCCACCATCGGCACGGTGATCGCGGTCGACTCCACCCAACTCGCGCCGGAGATCTCTGGCACGGTGGCGAAGATCCTGGTGCCCGATGGCGCGGAGGTGAAACAGGGCGATCTGCTGATCCAACTCGACGACCGCACCATCAGGGCCCAGATCGCCAAGGACGAGGCACAGATCGCCAAGGACCAGGCCAGCGTCGAAAGTGCGCAGGATACCTACAACCGGACCCAGCCCTTGGTCACCAGCGGGGTTGCGACCGCACAGTCCGGGGTCGACGCGCTCGCGGCGCTGAAAGTCGCGCAAGGCACGCTGGCGGTCGACAAGGCCGCCTATGCCGTTGATCAGGTGGCGCTGAGCAATACCCAGATCCGCGCGCCCTATGACGGCCGGCTGAGCGCGGTGCAATTCTCGCCCGGCGCCTTCGTGGCGGCAGGCACGCCGCTGGTCCGGATCACCCAAATGAAGCCGGTGCAGGTGGAATTCAGCCTGCCTTCGAGCGATCTGCCCCTGCTGCGGCAAAGCAAGGCTGCCGGCACGCTTTCGGTCACCGTCTCGCCCACGCTGAGCACGGCTGGCGGCGGCCCGCTGGAGAAGGGCAGCGTCAACTTCATCGACAATCTCATCGCCGCCAACTCGGCGACGGTGACCATGCGGGCGAGCCTTGCCAACAGCGAAGAAGGGCTTTGGCCGGGTCAGCCGGTGAATGTCAGCGCCCAGGCCGGCGAGACCGAGCCCCTGGTGCTGGTGCCGAATGTCGCGGTGATGCCGCATACCGGCGGTTCGGTCGTCTATGTGGTGGGCGCCGAGGACAAGGTGGAGAGCCGGCCGGTCACCGTGGCGCTGCGCTACGGCGAAACCGCCGGGATCAGCGCCGGGCTGAAGGCCGGCGACCAGGTGATCGTGGAGGGCCAGTCCTCGGTTCTGCCCGGCGGCAAGGTCAAGGTCATCGCGCCGAAGAACGGCGCCGGCAAGCCGGGCGAGAAACAGGGACAGGCCGATCTCAATCCAGGCGGCGCGGTGGTCACCAAGTCATGAGCTTCTCCGCCATCTTCATCCGCCGGCCGGTTGCGACGATCCTGTTGATGGCCGCGGTCATCGTGGCGGGGTGGGCGGGCTATCGCGAGTTGCCGGTGGCGGCGCTGCCGCAGGCCGATCTGCCGACCATCCAGGTCTCCGCCAACCTCGCCGGCGCTTCGCCCGACACCATGGCCTCGGCGGTGGCCACGCCGCTCATCAAGCAGTTCGAGACCATCGAGGGGATCGACTCGATCTCGGCCACGTCGACCCTGGGCTCGACCAACATCACCATTCAGTTCGACCTGTCGCGCAATATCGACGCGGCCGCCGCCGATGTGCAGGCGGCGATCAGCCGGACGCTGAAACAGCTGCCGGCGAACATGACCTCGACGCCGAGCTATCGGAAGGTCAACCCTGCCGCGGCGCCGATCCTGCTGATGGCGCTGACCTCGGACACCGTGCCGCTGACCCAGGTCGACGACATTGCCGAGAACGTCATCTCGCCGATGCTCTCGACCCTGCCCGGAGTCGCGCAGGCGCTGGTCTTCGGGGCGCAGACCTATGCGGTGCGGGTCGATGTCGACCCCAAGAAGCTTGCCGCGCACAACCTGTCGATGGGCCAGGTCGCCAGCGCCCTGGCCACCGCGAACGATCAGACGCCGGTCGGCGCGATCCAGAACAAAAGCCAGCAGCTGACCATCTCGGCCAACACCCAGCGCACCGACGCACAGCAGTTCAGCACGCTGATCGTCGCCCAGCCGAATGGCAATTTCATCCGGCTGGCGGATGTCGCCCATGTCAGCAACAGCGTGCAGGACCTCTACCAGGGCAGTTGGTTCGACGGCAAGCAGGGCCTCGTGCTCGCCGTGCAGCGCCAGCCCGACGCCAATACCGTCGCCGTGGTGGATGCGATCCGGGCCAAGCTGCCGGAAATGGAGGCCGCGCTGCCGAAGGGCGTGAACGTGCGCGTGGTCAACGACGCCGCCGCGCCGATCAAGGCGGCGGTGCAGGACGTCCAGGGCACGCTGGCTGTCACCATCGGCCTTGTGGTGCTGGTCATCTTCCTGTTCCTGAACCGGCTTTCGGCGACACTGATCCCGGCGGTCGCGGTGCCGCTGTCGCTGATCGCCACGGTCGGGCTGATGTATTTCCTGGGCTATTCGATCGACAACATCTCGCTGCTCGGCCTGACCCTTTCGGTCGGCCTGGTGGTCGACGACGCGATCGTGATGCTGGAGAACATCGTGCGCCGCACCGAGCTTGGCGAGCCGCCGATGCATGCCGCGCTCGAAGGGTCCAAAGAGGTGACCGGCACCATCATCTCGATGTCGCTGTCGCTGGTGGCCGTCTTCCTGCCGATCCTCCTGATGGGGGGCGTGGTGGGCCGCATCCTGAACGAATTCGGCGTGGTCGTGACCCTGGCGATCCTGTCCTCCGCTGTCGTTTCGCTGACCGCGACGCCGATGATGTCGGCGCGCATGCCGGTGGTGCATCACGTCGCTGTCTCCAAGCGGCGGCTGACCGACCGGATCACCGACGGCTACGAAAGCTGGGTGGCTTGGTGCCTGCGCCATCAGGGCTGGATTCTGACGCTGTTCTTCGCCACCGCGGCGGCTTCCTTCTATATGTTCACCCACATCCAGCGCAGCTTCTTTCCGACCGAGGACCTGGGCACGGTCATCATTTCGAGCCAGGCGCGGCAGGATATCTCTTTCGAAGCGATGAAAACCCTGCAGGGCGAGGCCGCGGCCCTCGTGCAGAAGAACCCGTCGGTGGCGCATGTGGCGTCGATCCTGCGGTCGGGGCAAAGCAACCAAGGCTTCATGTATGTGCAGCTGGTCGATCGCAAGGACCGGCCGCCGCTGCAGGTCACGCTCAGCCAGCTTCGCAAGGCGCTCGGCAACCTGCCCGGGCTCAAGACCTATATCACGCCGACCACCTCGATCCGCTTCGGCGGCCGCGCGACGCAGTCGAACTACCAGCTTGTCCTGCAGTCGATCGACGCCAAGGTGGGCCGGGAATGGGCCCAAAAGCTCGAAGATGCGATGATCGCCGATCCGGCGCATTTCGTCGATGTCGCCTCCGACTACGAGGACAATGCGCTCCAGGCCCAGCTGGTGATCGACAACGATGCGGCGAGCCGGCTCGGCATCACGTCGCAGGCGATCCGCACCACGTTGGAGCAGGGTTTCGGCCAATATGTGGTGACCCAGATCCAGACCACCGGCTCGAGCTATGACGTGATCCTGGAGTTCAACCCGCATTTCCAGTGGGACGAGAATGCCCTTGCCGAGATAAAGGTGCCCTCCAGCAGCGGCACGATGGTGCCGCTCGGCTCCTTTGCCCGGGTCGAGCGGACCTCCGGTCCGGTCGCAGTGAACCAGACCGGCCAGCTGACCGCGGTGACCCTGTCGTTCAACCTGCCGGCCGGGGTCTCGCTCGGAGCGGCGACGGATCGGATTTCGCAGCTGAAGGCGCAGATCGGCATGCCGGCCTCGGTGATCGCCTCCTACGCCGGTGCGGCCAAGCTGTTCCAGCAATCCTCCGGCAATACCGGCCTGTTGATTGGCGCGGCGGTGCTGACGATCTACATCGTGCTCGGCGTGCTCTATGAGAGCTTCATCCACCCGCTCACCATCCTGTCCGGCCTGCCTTCGGCGGCGCTCGGCTCGCTGCTGGCCTTGAAGCTGACCGGGTTCGATCTGTCGATCATCGCCCTGATCGGGCTTCTGATGCTGATCGGCATCGTCAAGAAGAACGCGATCATGATGATTGACGTGGCGCTCGTGCTCCGACGCGAGGAGGCGATGAACGCGGTGGATGCGATCCGCATCGCCGCCGCACGACGGTTCCGGCCGATCATGATGACGACCTTCTGCGCTCTGCTCGGGGTGCTGCCGATCGCGCTCGGCACCGGGGCGAGTTCCGAGTTGCGTCAACCGCTCGGCGTTGCGGTGGTGGGGGGGCTCCTGCTCAGCCAGGCGCTGACGCTGTTCATCACGCCGGTGATCTTCGTCCAGATCGAGCGGATTTCGAGTGCCATCGTCAGCCTGTTTCGCCGCAGGCATGCGGCAAAGGCCGAACCGGTCGCGCCGGTGATGGCCGAGTAGTCAGGCGGTGGCGCCGGCCGCGGAAAGCGTATCGCTTTCGGGCCGGGTTTCGGCTGCGGGCAGGGCGATCGCTTGCCATTCGGCGAGGATGCGATCATGGGCGGCGACCACCGGCGGGGCGACGGTCTCCGTGCCGGTGCGCAGGAGCCCGGCGGCGCCCGGCCGTGAGGTCCAGGCAATCAGAACCGGCGCGGCCATCATCGGCAGGGCGACGGGCAGCAGCCAGCCGACCAGATCGGGCGCCAGCGCCCAGGCGGCCAGCAGCAGCGCGGCACCGGTGGCAACGATCCAGCGCGAGGCGGCCCAGGCATCGGCCAGGCCCAGCGTGCCGTCGCCGCGGTTGTTGGTCGGCCAGCCGGCGTCGACCCGCATCAGAACTTGGACGACGGAGCGGGTCGTGAACATCAGCATGACCGGGGCGATCAGGCTCGACATGATCAGTTCCCAAAGCGTCGACACCAAGGCGCGCAGGCCGCCGCCGAAGGGGCGCGCGCGTCCGGTCAGGGTTGCCTCCAGCGCGATCAGCAGCTTCGGCAGCAGGAGAAGGCCGAAGACGCCGAAGGCCAGGCCGATGGCTTTCGAGGTCTCGTTCGACGGAAAGACCGGGAACAGCAGGTGCGGGTCAGGGAAATAGTCCGGTGCTGGCACGAAGAGCGGTGCCAGGATCGAGGCGACGATGAAGCCAAGCCAAAGAAGCGGCGCGGTATAGGCCAGGATGCCCTGCAGGAAGACGAAGCGGCTCCAGGGTTTCAGCCCGGGGGCCTGCAGAAGCCGCGAATGCTGCAGGTTGCCTTGGCACCAGCGCCGGTCGCGCTTGGCGAAATCGACGATGTTCTCGGGACCCTCTTCAAAGGAGCCCTCGAGATCGGGGTCAAGCCGGACCAGCCAGCCCGCACGGGCCAAAAGCGCCGCCTCGACATAGTCGTGGCTGAGGATGTGGCCGCCGAATGGCGGTTGGCCGGCCAGCGCCGGCAAGCCGCAGGAGGCGGCGAAGGCCTTCACCCGGACAAGCGCATTGTGCCCCCAGAAGGGCCCGGTGCGACCGGCCATCAGCGCCAGGCCGCGTGCGAAGATCGGTGAGAAGAAGCTGGCCGAAAACTGCTGCGCGCGGCCGAAGCGCGAGCGCGCACGGATGATCTTCGGCAGGCTCTGCAGCAGGCCCATCTCGGGCTCCGCCTCCATCCGCCGCACCATCTCGACGATGGTCGCCCCCTCCATCAGGCTGTCGGCGTCGAGGATCAGCGCATAGTCATAGGCGGCCCCGGAGGCGGTGAAGAAATCTTCGACGTTGCCCGCCTTCTTGCCGATGTTGTTGGCGCGGCGGCGATAGAAGATCCGCCCCTCGGCCTGCCGCTCCGCGATCAGGTGCAGGAACCAGTGCCGTTCGGCGTCAGCGATTTCTTCCCTGCGGGTGTCCGACAGGATGGCGAAGTCGAATTTGTCCGTCATCCCCTCGGCCGCAAGCGAAGCGTCCATGGCGGCGATACGGGCAAAGGTGACGGTGGGGTCCTCGTTATAGACCGGCACAAGGATCGCGGTGCGGCCTTCGATGGTGGTTGCTCTGGCCAGGGGCCGATTGCGCCAGAACAGCCCCGCCAGCCCCTGAACCGCGCCCCAGGCCAGCCAGAAGGTCGTGCCGAAGATGAGGACGGTGCGCACGACATCCATGATGTCGAGCCCATCGGCCAGTCCGAATTGCAGAAAAAGCAGGCCCGCCCCTGCGGCGAGCGCGAAGCTCAGCCCGAGCGCCGTAGCGCGGCGCCATTCAAGCGCCGCATCCCCGCGGGGGTCTTGATGCAACGATCAGTTCCCGAGCACATAGGTCCGCAGCCAGCCGTCCCAGACGGGGCGGAGGCGGGCGATCAGCCCTTGGGGATTTTCCAGCACTTGGCGTGGCATGGCAAGGGGCGCAAAGGGCAGCGCGCCCAGGCTCTCGGCCGCGCGCGCTTCGGCGCGCCCTTCGGCTTCCGGCATCAGGGAGAGGTCCTTAGGCATCAGGTCTTCATCCATTGATAGAGCCAAATCTCAGTCAGCTTTCGCCCGTAGCCTGCCAGATGCGCCGTCAGTTCCACGACAGCACCGCTTTGAGCGGACACATCCATAACGAGTCGCCATATGTCGGTTCCGGCGAGCTTGAACAAGGTCTGTGTGACAATCTTTCCGTTAGACACCGTGATCACGGGCTTGACTGCTGAATCTCCGGGCATTCTGGCGAGAATGCCTCCTTTGAAGTCGATCACGAATTTCTGTGTGTTCGGATCGGGTTTGGTGCCCGAGACGCCGCCATGCCCGCACCGGGTGTCGAAAACATAGGCACGTTCGCCGTTCGGATCGGGCGGCAGGTTGCCCCAGATCAGCCGATACTTGAATTCGAGCTCCTGGCCGGCTTGCACGGGGGCGGCAGGGATCCAGAAGGCGACGATATTGTCGTTCACCTCGAGGTCCGAGGGGATTTCCACGAGCCGCACCGCGCCCTGACCCCAATCGCCGATCGGTTGCACGGAGATCGAGGGCCGGGTCTCGTAATGCGCGCCGGCGTCCTGATAGTCGTAAAAGTTGCGGTCGCGCTGATAGAGGCCGAAACTCTTCGGCGAGTTCAGTGCAAGGACCGAACTGCCGAGTTTCGGCGGGTTGTTCAGCGCCCGCCACATCACGTCGCCGTCGCCGCGATGAATGATGAGCCCGTCGGAATCATGCACCTGCGGCCGGTAATCGTCCCAGCCGGTGCGGTTGTTCGACGAATAGAGGAACATCGAGGTCAGCGGCGCAATGCCGAGCTGCTGCACCGCTGCGCGGAAGAACAGCCGGGCGGTGACCTCCATCACGGTATTCTCGCCGGGCGAAATCACGAAGCGGTAGGCGCCGGTCACGCTCGGGCTTTCGAGCGCGGCGTTGAGGACCACGCTCTGGGTGCCCGGCGCGGGCTTCTCAAGGTAGAAAGCGGCGAAGCGGGGGAACTCCTCCGCGCCCGAAAGTCCGGTGTTGATGGCCAGGCCGCGGGCGGAAAGGCCGTAGGTGTTGCCCTCCCCCAGCGCGCGGAAATAGGAGGCG
>JAKAJW010000380.1 GCA_021813645.1 Pseudomonadota bacterium
TCAGGAAGCGGTCCGTCCGCCAGTCCCAAAACGACATCAGCGACCGCCCGGCCGAAGAGAACAGTACGAAATCGGCCCGCCCGATCAGGTTCTGGAACGGCACGAAACCGACCCCGCCCACATCCTGCGCAAACCGGCTGTCTTCCGAATTGTCGCGGTTGTCGCCCATGAAGAAGAACTCGCCCTTGGGCACGACATAGACCGGGGTATTGTCCGCCATGCCGCCGTTGCTGATGCTCAGGATGTCGTGGGTGACACCGTTGGGCAAGGTTTCCTTCAGCCGCGCCTTCAGGCAGGCCGCGCCCGGCGGCACCGGCGCATTGGCGCAATGCGGGAAGCTGCCCAGCGGCCCCTGCGGCCCCATTTCCTCGGCGAAGGTTCCGTCGGGCACCACCGTCACCGGCTGGCCGTTGATGTAAAGCAGACCCTGAATCACCTGGATCCGATCACCCGGCAGGCCGATCAGCCGCTTGATGTAATCCTCGCCGTTCACCGGATGGCGGAACACCACCACATCGCCGCGCTTGGGGCCATGGGCCAGGATGCGGCCGGAAAACGGGCAGAGGTCGAAGGGGCAGGAATAGCGCGAATAGCCGTAGGCCATCTTGTTGACGAACAAGAGGTCGCCGACCAGCAGCGTATCCTTCATCGAGCCGGAGGGGATCCAGAACGGCTGGAAGAAGAAGGTCCGGAACAGACCCGCCACCAACAGCGCCACGACGACGGTCTTCGTCGTGTCCCAGATGCCCGCAATCGTCCGACCCATGCCCCGTCAGTCCCTTGTCCGCCGGGCTAGATGATCGGCCGGGGGGGCGGTGTCAAGCCGCGCCCGCCCCCCGCGGCTCAGTCGATCCACTTGAAGAAACGGTCGGCGCGCCAGGTCCAGAAGTAGAACAGCGATCGGCCGGCGGACGAGAAGATGATCATCTCGGCCTTGCCGATCACATCCGAGATCGGAACCATGCCGACGCCGATCGGCACCGGGAACCGGCTGTCGGCCGAATTGTCGCGGTTGTCGCCCATCACGAAGATATGGCCCGGCGGCACGGTGAACAGCGGCGTGTTGTTGCCTGGCCCGTTCTGGTCGATCCGCAGGATGTCATGCGTCACCCCGTTCGGCAGGGTCTCCTTGAACCGCGCCTTGTCGCAGGCCGCGCCCTCGCCCACCGCACCGTTGTCGCAGCGCGGCAGATCGCCCTGCGGCCCCTGCGGCGCATAGGTCTCGACGAAGGTGCCGTCGGGCACCACCTTCACCGGCTTGTCGTCGATGTAGAGCAGCCCGTCCTTCATCTGCACCGTGTCGCCCGGCAGGCCGATCACCCGCTTGATCAGGTCCTCGTTGCTGGCCGGATTGCGGAACACCACCACATCGCCCATCTTCGGGGTCGCGCCGAACAGCCGGCCCTGGATCGGGCAGAGGCTGAACGGGCAGGAGACTGCGGCATAGCCGTAGCTCATCTTGTTGATGACGACATAGTCGCCGACCAGCAGCGTGTCCTTCATCGACCCCGACGGGATCCAGAACGGCTGGAAGAAGAGCGTGCGGAAGACGCCCGCGATCAAGAGCGCGTAGACCACCGTCTTGATCGTGTCGACGATCCCCTCTTCCTTCTTCTCCTTGCGTGCCATGCCCATCCTTTCCTTCACCCTTCGTCCTTGCCGTCCGGTAGCGCCTCGATGACCACGAAGGCCTGAGCCCATGGATGGTCGTCCGTCAAGGTGACATGGATCACGCTTCGGTGGCCGGCCGGCGTCATTTCCGCCAGCCGGGCCGCCGCCCAGCCGGTCAGATGCATCTGTGGCTGGCCCGATCGCAGGTTGGTCACCGCCATGTCCTTCCAGGCGATCCCCATTCGCAGCCCGGTGCCCAGCGCCTTGGAACAGGCCTCCTTCGCCGCCCAGCGTTTGGCATAGGTGCCGGCGACATCGCGCCGCCGTTCCGCCTTGCGCTGCTCGGTCGCGGTGAAGACCCGGTCGCGGAAGCGGTCGCCGTGGCGCTCCAATACCCCCGCGATCCGCTCGATATTCGCCAGATCCGTGCCGATGCCCAGGATCATGCCGGCCTCATGGCTTGCCCGTCACCACCGGCATCGGCGTCAGCAGCGCCGCCGCCTCGGCCATCACCTGGTCCCACCAGGGCGGCAGCACCAGCACCGGCAGATTGGCGAAGCGGTCGTGCAGCCTCTCCCACAGCGCCGGCGCCTGGGTCTGGGTCTCGGTCCAGAGCGAGGCCGCGGTCGGCACCATCAGCTCGCACACCCCCTCGTCGCTCAAGGCAGTCTTCGGGTTGAAGGCCACGTCGAGGTTGTGCAGGTCGCGCAGCGTGGTGCAGGCGTCCTCGACATCCTGGCTCGCCGCCGCGGCGGTCAGCGGCACGCCGTAGAACGGGATCGCCTCGCCGGGCGCGGTGGCCACCCGCCGCCGGGCGGCCGCCACCATCCGGTCGGCGACCTGGCGGGTCGCCTCGGCCACCGCCTCGGACACCGGGATGGTGCGGCCTTGATAGGTCACCTGCGCCTTGGCGGCAGCCTCCTGCAAAGCCTTCACCTGCGCCTCGAGCGCCACATTGGCCTGGGTCAGCGTGTCGGCCTGCTGCTTCAGCGCGGTATTGGTCGCGCTGAGCGAATCGTTGTTCTGGCTCAGTGCCGCATTGCGCTCGCGCAGATCGGCCGCCGCCGCCACCGCCGCCTCTGCGCGCTTGGTCTCGGCCTCGGCCCGGCTGCGCTCTGCGGCCAGCAGCCGATCCTGGCGGTCGCGCACGGTCGTGCCGGGGGCGACCGCATCCACCATATCCGACAGCGTGGCGAAGACCGAATCCAGGCTCGTCGCCGCGACCGACAGCGCCAGCGCCAGCAGGAACAAGGCCAGCAGCACGCGCTTGGACAGCGCCAACATCAGCGTGAACGGCAGTTTCAGCAAGCGCCAGAGCATCCATCCCTCCCGACCTGCGCGCATAGAATCACGGGCGACGCGCCAAGTCCATCAGCCGGCGCGGTTTTGCCGCGCAAAAGGACGTGGCGCGGCGCCGCAACCTCGCTCGGTCGGCGGCGGTTCTCAGCCGGCCGGCCGGTCGCCCTGCGCCGGCATTTGCGGCACCGGGCGCGGGAAGGGCAGATCGGCCAGCATCGCAAGATCCATCCGCCGGATCTCCGGATGGTCGATCGGCGCGCCGGGCTCCGGCCGAACGGCAGGGCCGCGGCGGGGCAGGAGATGTTGGATAAGCTTTTGCATGGCTTAATCCATACGCCGAACATTGCCACTATTCTCTGGAGTTCTTCTGCATCTCCATTAAGCTTAGCTAAATGCATAACCTGCACCGCATCCCCCTGTCGGCGCTGCGCGCGGTGGAGGCCGTTCACCGTCTCGGCAGCCTGCGCGCCGCCGCAGAAGAGTTGCGGGTGTCCCCCGGCGCGGTCAGTCAGCAGGTCGCGCGCGCCGAGGCGACGCTCGGCCTGCCGCTCTTCGAGCGGCTGCCCTCGGGGATGCGGGCGACGCCGCGCGGGGCGGCGATCGGCGCCCTGCTGTCGCGCGGCTTCGCCCAGCTCGATGCTGCCGTGGCCCTGGCCGACCCGACCCGCGAGAACCGGCTTACAATCTCCGTGGCCCCGATCCTCGCCTCGCGCTGGTTGATCTGGGAACTGCCGGACTTCGCCGCCGCCCATCCGGAAATCCAGGTCCGCATCGACGCCACCACCCGGCTCGTCGATCCGGCCACCGGCGACGTCGACCTCTGCCTGCGGGTCGGCACAGGCGGCTGGCCCAGGGTGAAGGCGGAACGGCTCTTCGCCCAGCGCGCCTGCCCGGTGTGCAGCCCCGCGCTCACCGCCCGCCTGCGCGAGCCCGGGGATTTGGCCCATCTGCCGATCATCCGCGAGCCGCATCCGATGTTCGACTGGTCGTTCTGGCTCACCCCGCTCGGGCTGTCGCCCAGTCTGCTGCCCGCCGGCCCCGAGTTCTCCGACGCCGCGCTCTGTCTCGACGCCGCGGTGTCCGGCGCCGGCGTCTTCCTCGCCTTCGAGGTGCTCGCCGCCCATGCGCTGGCCACCGGCCAACTGGTCGCGCCACTCGGCCCGCCCCGGCCGACCGGGCTCGACTACTGGCTGGTCACCGCCTCCGACCGCGCCCCGACCGCTGCCCAGGCCGCCTTCCGGCGCTGGTTGAAGCGGCGGCTCGCCGCCACCGGCTTCGGCGGTGAAAGCGGTGCAACGTCGGTGTGAAATCGGTGCCAAATCGGTACCAAATCGGCATCGCCGTTTCGCCGTCTTTCCAGCAGCTTAGCCATAGAACGTCGACGCCCCGCCAATTCGGCGGGGCGGCGCGTTCACTCTTCGTTAGCCAGATTTTTTGGGCCGCTCAGGCCCGCGCTGCGTCCATCAGCCGGCGCATTTCGACGATTGAGGCGCTCAGGCCGCGGAAGATCGCCTCGGCGATCAGGAAATGGCCGATATTGAGCTCCATCACCTCGGGGAAGGCGGCCACCGGACCCACCGTATCATAGGTCAACCCATGCCCCGCATGCACTTCGAGGCCCAGCGAATGGGCCAGGGCCGCCCCTGCCCGCAATCCCGCAAGCTCTTGATCCCGCTCGGCAAACCGGCCCTCGTGATGAAGGTCGCAATAGGCCCCGGTATGCAGTTCCACCACCGCCGCGCCGATCCGGGCCGAGGCCTCGATCTGCCGCGGGTCATGGCCGATGAACATCGACACCCGGCAGCCCGCCTCGCGCAAGGGGGCGATGAAATCGGCCAACCGGTTCTGGTCGGACGCAACGTCGAGCCCGCCCTCGGTGGTCCGCTCCTCACGTTTCTCCGGCACCAAGCAGACCGCATGCGGCCGGTGCCGCAGGGCGATCGCCTGCATCTCTGCCGTGGCCGCCATTTCCAGGTTCAGCGGGATGCCAAGCCCTTGGGAAAGCGCCTCAATATCCCGATCCGAGATATGCCGCCGGTCCTCCCGCAGATGCGCGGTGATACCGTCGGCGCCGGCCTCCTCGGCCATCAATGCGGCGCGAAGCGGATCCGGATAGGCGGAGCCGCGCGCGTTGCGCACGGTTGCAACATGGTCGATGTTCACTCCCAGCCGCAGCCGGCCCAAAGCCTTCATAGCGCTACCTTTCCAGTCCAGTTCCCGCCTCGCCGCGCGTCCGCGCCGCCTTCGCCGCCCTGAGCTTTTCCAGCCGCTCGCGCAGCTTCTTGCTGCGGTGTTTCTGATAGGCCGCAACAACCGGCAAGCTCAGATAATATCCTGCGATGCCGCCGGCAATCCCGGGCGGAATCCCACCCAGGAGATAGGGCCAGAAGATTCGCCGCAGGAACCACGCCAGGCTCTCCCAATGGCTCGGCCGCCCCGAGGCCATGGCGCGCAGATTGTCCCAAAGCTCGATCGAGGCCCGCGCGAAGCTCCGCACGATCAAGGCCAGATGCAGGGTGTCGGGCTGGCCCAGCATCAAGTGCCCCAGTTCCACCGACAGCGCCATAATGAAGGGGAATGTCAAAGGGTTGCCGACCAGGGTCGAAAGCAGAGCGGCCATCATGTTGCCGCGGATCAGCCAGGCCGTGCCGGCTGCGATCAGCAGATGCAGCCCGAAGAACGGGGTGAAGGAGACAAACACCCCGGCCGCCACGCCGCGGGCGATCCGGTGCGGCCGGTCGGGCAAACGTCGCAACCGGTGAAATATGTAGCTGATCGCCCGAAGCCAACCGCCGCGCGGGTAAACCGTCTGGACGACAGCCTGCCAGAAACTCCGCTTCGTGCGCCGCTTGAAAGCCACCCAGCCGCGTCCAATCGCCCCTAGGGCCGTCTGTTAAGATCCCGGTAGCGCTCGATCTGTGCCACGTCGCTTTCGGCCTCCAGCGCGGTCATGACGTTGTGGAGATGCTCTACGTCCCGCAGGTCGACCTCGACGATCAGGCGATAATAGTCGGGCTTCCGGTCCACGAAATGAAGGTCGGAAATATTGGCCTTTTGCTCGCCGATCAAGGTGCAAATCCGCCCCAGCACGCCGAGCGCATTGGAAATCGCGACATTCAGGCTGACGGTATGCACCGGCGGGTGCCGGCCTGCCGTCCATCGCAAGTCGACCCAACGTTCCGGTTGGTTCTCGAACTCGGCCAGCGCCGGGCAATCGATCGCGTGCACGATCGGGCCTTGCCCGCGATAGGTTATGCCGACGATCCGCTCCCCGGGCACGGGCTGGCAGCAATTCGCGCGGCGGAACGGCTGGTCGGGCGCGAGGCCCGCCACCGGACGCTTCTCGTCCGCATCTTCGGTCGGCTGGGCGGCGGCGAGCTCGGGATAGAGCACCTCGACCGCGCGACGCGCCGTCAGCTCGGCCGACCCGATCCGGGCCAGCAGCTCGATCTCGTCCGGCAGGCCGAGGCGGCGGGCCGCAGTCCCGAGCGCCTTGTCGGTGGCGCGCTTGCCGACGTGTTCGAAGGCGACCCGCGCCAGTTCCTGGCCGAGCTTCACGAAGCGGCCGCGGTCTTCCTCGCGCAGGCTTCGGCGGATCGCCGCCTTGGCGCGGCCGGTCTGCACGATATCGATCCAGCTCGCCTGCGGTCGCTGCCCCTCGGCGGTAATGATTTCAACCGATTGCCCGTTCTTCAACCGGGTCCACAGCGGCACGCGGATGCCGTCGACCTTGGCCGAAACGCAGGAATTGCCGATCCGCGTATGGATCGCATAGGCGTAGTCCAACGGTGTCGCCCCGCGCGGCAGCTGGATCACGTCGCCCTTCGGCGTGAAGCAGAAGACCTGATCGGAATACATCTCGAGCTTCACCGTCTCGAGGAATTCGTCGTGGTCGTCGTCGGCGTCGAACCGCTCGGTCAGCATCTTGATCCATTTCGCCGGATCGACGGCGAAGCGGTTCTGGGCCCGGACCCCGTCACGGTAGGACCAATGCGCGGCCACCCCGGCCTCGGCCACCTCATGCATCTCGCGGGTGCGGATCTGCACCTCCACCCGCTTGCCGTCGCGACCCGAGACCGTGGTGTGAATCGAGCGGTAGCCGTTGTTCTTCGGCTGGCTGATGTAGTCCTTGAACCGCCCCGGCACCGCCCGCCAACGCTGGTGGATGACGCCGAGCACCCGATAGCAGTCCTGTTCGGACCCTGTGATCACGCGAAAGCCATAGATGTCGGACAGGCGCGAGAAGGCCAGATCCTTCTCCTGCATCTTTCGCCAGACCGAATAGGGTTTCTTGGCCCGGCCGAACACATCGGCCTCGATGCCGGCCCGCTCCAGCTCCACGCGGATGTCGTTGGTGATCTTGTGAACCACGTCGCCGGTTTCGCGCTGCAGCATGATGAAGCGGCGAATGATCGAGCTGCGGCCTTCCGGATTGAGCACGCGGAAGCCGAGGTCTTCCAACTCCTCGCGCATCCACTGCATCCCCATCCGGCCGGCCAGAGGGGCGAAGATATCCATCGTTTCCCGCGCCTTGCGGACCTGCTTTTCCTGCGGCAGCGACTTGATGGTGCGCATGTTGTGCAGCCGGTCGGCGAGCTTGACCAGAATGACCCGCAGATCCTTCGACATGGCGATCAGCAGCTTGCGGAAGTTCTCCGCCTGCTTGGCTTCGGACGAGGCGAGTTGCAGGTTGGTCAGTTTGGTGACGCCGTCGACCAGCTCGGCGATCTCTTGGCCGAACAGGCCGGACACCTCGGAAAAGGTCGACTTGGTGTCTTCGATCGTGTCGTGCAGAAGCGCAGTGACGATCGTCGCATCGTCCAGCCGCATCTCGGTCAGAATGGCGGCGACCGCGACGGGATGCGTGAAATAATCCTCGCCCGAGCGCCGCTTCTGGCCTTCATGCATCCGGCGGCCGTAGTCATAGGCCTGCCGGATCAAGTCCGCGTCGGAACGCGGGTTGTAGTTGCGAACCAGGGCGATCAGGTCTTCGACGTCGATCATCGCATCCGCCCTGTCGCCGCCAAGCCGCTTGTCGACTGGCGCGACCGCGTCAGTCCTCCCCCTGCGCCTGCATCAGGGCGCGCAGCAGCTTTTCTTCCGACATGTCGTCCTGCGCCGGGCGATCCATCTCCGCGCCCATCAGAAGCGCCATGGCATCTTCCTCCGGCTCGTCGACTTCGATCTGGGTCTGGTGGCTCTCGATCATCCGCTCCCGCAGCGTGGCGGCGGACTGGGTCTCGTCGGCGATCTCGCGCAGCGCAACGACCGGGTTCTTGTCATTGTCCCGATCCACCGTCGCCGGCGCGCCGGATTGGATCTCGCGCGCCCGATGGGCGGCGAGCAGAACAAGCTCGAAACGGTTCGGAACCTTATCAACGCAATCTTCAACCGTCACGCGGGCCATAAGCGACTCCAATCGGGGCTTGGGGGCATGAAGCCGGTTATCTAAGCCCTCGCTCCCCCCTTGACAAGTGAAGATTCCGCCTCTCAGGGGCGTGGACGCGGGCGGATTGCCGCGCGCTCGTCCTCCGGCAGGCTCGCGAGCATTTCGGCGACGGTCCGGCCAAGTACAGGATGGCGCCAGTCGGGGGCGACATCCGCCATCGGAACCAGGACAAAGCCGCGCTCATGCAGGCGTGGATGCGGCAGGACAAGCTCCTTCGGCGCCAAGGTCCGCTGCGCTTGTGGCGCCAGCGCGCGCCAATGTTCGAACCCCGTGGCATCCGGCAAGATACGGTCGCCATATCCCAACAGATCGAGATCCAGCGACCGCCCGCCCCAACGCTCTTGCCGCTGGCGTCCGTACCGCGTCTCGATCGCATGAAGCCGCAACAGGAGTTCCGCCGGCGGCAGATCGCTCCAAATCATTGCAACTGCGTTCACATATGCGGGAGCGAGGGGGTCTGGAAAGGCCGGCGTATCGTAGAGCCGGCTCGCCCGGACCCCGCGGCCGGACAGGCTAGAAATCTCCTTTATTGCCAATGCGATCGTCGTTTCTGGAGCCCCTGCCTCCGAGGGCAGATTGGCGCCGAGCGCAACCAGCGTGGGTTCAAAATTCTGTTGCATCGCGCGAAGCCGCCCCTTCTATACGCTTCAAACGACTAGGAAATTGGCCTAGTCTCACAAGTTAGGCTTAAACACGACCCATGTTCCAATAGCACTCTCGGACACTGGATTTTAGGCCGACGCATTTGGGAAGGATTTCAAATGTTTTACAAGGACGATAGGCTCGCTCTGTTCATAGACGGGTCGAATCTATACGCAGCGGCCAAAGCTCTTGGCTTCGATATAGATTATAAGTTGCTTCGGCAGGAATTCATGCGCCGTGGCAAGCTGTTACGGGCTTTCTACTACACGGCGCTGCTGGAAAACGACGACTATTCCCCGATTCGCCCGCTGGTTGATTGGCTGCACTACAACGGCTTCTCGATGGTGACCAAGCCGGCGAAGGAATATGTCGACAGCCAAGGCCGGCGCAAGGTCAAGGGGAACATGGACATCGAGCTGACCGTCGATGCGATGGAGCTTGCGCCACGGGTCGACCACATCGTGCTGTTCTCCGGCGATGGAGACTTCAAGCCGCTGGTGGAAAGCCTGCAACGGCAGGGCGTTCGGGTTTCGGTGGTTTCCACCATCCGCAGCCAGCCGCCGATGATCGCCGACGAACTACGCCGCCAGGCCGACAATTTCATCGAGCTTGACGAACTGCGCGACGTGATCGGTCGCCCCCCGCGCGAGCCGAGGGTGGAACGCGAAGAGACGGTGGCGGACCAGGCCTAAAGAGCGTTGGGCGCGCAGCCGCGGGGGATGCGGCTGGACGCCGGGCGGCTTGTGGCCTAGGTCAGTGCAAGTGCCAACGCCGCGCCCTGCCGAGATGCCGATGCCCTTGCCGCCCCTGACCCTGTTCCTCGCCGCGCCGCGCGGCTTCTGCGCCGGCGTCGACCGGGCGATCAAGATCGTCGAACTGGCGCTCGAGAAATGGGGCGCGCCGGTGTTTGTGCGCCACGAGATCGTGCACAACCGG
>JAKAJW010000035.1 GCA_021813645.1 Pseudomonadota bacterium
GCTGCGGGGCGCGGCGGTGCGGCGCGGCACCCGGCTGGTGCGGCTGCCCGAGTTGTCGCTGGCGCCGGGCGCCCGGCTCGCGGTGACCGGGCCGAGCGGGGCCGGCAAATCGACGCTGCTTGCGGCGCTGGCCGGGCTGGTGCCGCTGGCGGCGGGCCATGTCATGGTGGCGGGCGAAACGCTGGGGGAGGCCAATGCCGATGCCTGGCGGGCGCGGCTCGCCTGGGTCGGCCAGGCGCCGCATTTCCTCGACCGGACGCTGGCGGAGAACCTCGACCTGCGCGGCCGGGGCGGCGATCTGGCGCCGGCGCTGGCGGCGGCACAGGCCGAGCGTGTGGTGGCGGCGCTGCCCGATGGGCTGGATGCCGAGCTGGGCGAGACCGGCGGCGGCATTTCCGGCGGCGAGGCGCGTCGGCTGATGCTGGCGCGGGCTTTCGCCGCGGCGCCGGATCTGGTGCTGGCCGACGAGCCGACGGCCGATCTCGACGCCGAGACGGCGGATGCGGTGACGGCGGCGCTGATGGCGCTTGGCGCCAAGGGGGTGACGCTGGTGGTGGCGACGCATGATCCGAAGCTGATCGCTGCGCTCGGCCAGCAGGTGGCGCTGGGATGAGCGCGCTGTGGCGGGCCTGGCGGGTGGTCGCCGCGGCGCGGCCGGCGTTGCTGGCGCAGGGGGCGGCGCTGCAGATCGGCGTGCTGGCGGCGGGGGTGGGGTTGCTCGGCCTGTCGGGCTGGTTCATCGCGGCGGCCGGCGCCGCCGGCATGGCCGGTGCCGGGCTTGCCTTCAACGTGTTCGGCCCGGCGGCCGGGGTGCGCGGGCTGGCGCTGGCCCGCACCGCCGGGCGCTATGGCGAGCGCCTGCTGACCCATGACGCGACGCTGCGGGCACTGGCGGCGCTGCGCGTCGATCTGCTGCGGCGGCAGGCGGCGGCCGGACTCGACCAGATGCTGCGGCTGCGCGGGGCGCGTGCGCTGAACCGGATGACCGCCGATGTCGACGCGCTGGACGGCGTGGCGCTGCGGCTGGCGCTGCCGCTGGCCGCGGCGCTGGCGGTTCTGGCGGCGGCCTGGCTTGCGCTCTGGCTCGGCGTCGGGCCGGAGGTGGCGGGCTGGGTGGTCGGCTGCTACGCGCTGGCTGGCGGCGCGGTGCTGGCGGTCACGGCGCGGGCCGGGCGCGGCCCCTCGGTGGCGGCCGAGCGGGCGGGGCAGGCGCTCCGGCGGGCGGCGATCGACATGGTGCGGGCGCGGACCGAACTGATCGTGCATGGCCGGATGACCGATCAGCGGGCCCGTGTGCTGGCCGAGGATCGCGCGGCGCGCGACGCGGCGCTGCGACTCGACCGGGTGGACCGCGGCGCCGGCTTGGCGCTGGCGCTGGTCGCGGCGGCGGCGATGGCGGGGGCGATGGCGCTTGGCGGCGGGTTGGTCGCGGCGCATCGGCTGAGCGCGCCGGTCGCCGGGCTGGGCTTTTTCGTGGCGCTGGCGCTGGCCGAACTGACGCCGGCGTTGCGGCGCGGGATGGCGGAACTGGGCCGCATGCAGGATGCGGCGGGCCGAGTGATGGCGGGCCGGGTGATGGCGGATGGCGGGGTGGCGGGGGCGGTTGGCGCCAAACACCCGGCTGCGGCCGAGAGCCAGGCCACGGTGGCGGGCGGGCTGCTGGCCGAGCGGCTGAGCTATCGCCGGCCGGGGGCGCTGCGGCCGGTCTTCGCCGGGCTGTCGCTGCGGGTCGGCCCGGGCGAAACGGTGGCGCTGGTCGGGCCGAGCGGCAGCGGCAAGTCGACGTTGCTCTTCGTGCTGGCCGGGCTGCTGGCGCCGGAGGCCGGGCGGGTGCGTCTGGCGGGCGTGGCGCTCGACGGGCTGTCGGAGGCCGAACTGCGCGCCCGATTGGCGCTGCTGCCGCAACGCAGCGCGCTGGTGGCGGGGACGGTGCGGGAGAATCTTGCGCTGGCCCGCGACGGTCTGAGCGAGGACGAGGCCTGGGCGGTGCTGGAGGCGGCTGGGCTCGACACGGTGATCCGCGCCAAGGGCGGGCTTGCGGCGCAGCTCGGCGAAGGCGGGGCGGGGCTCTCGGGCGGCGAGGCGCGCCGGCTGGCGCTGGCGCGGGCGCTGTTGCGCCGGCCGCAGCTGCTGCTGCTCGACGAGCCGACCGAGGGGCTCGACGCGGCCACGGCGGCGCGGGTGCTGGCGGGCGTCCGGCGGTTTCTGCCCGAAGCGGCGATCCTGGCGGCCTCGCACCGGCCGGCCGAGCTGGACTGGGCGGATCGGCTGATCCGGCTGGTCTAGCCCAATCCAGCCTGGAAAGAAAATGAATAGGCTGTCTACGCTTAGGCTGGCTTCTTCGCCTAGGCTGAGAACCTTTCGGTCACGCGTGCGTGAGGCTTGATCGAGATCAAATGCCGGATTCTGAATGGGACTTATATCCGTTCTAACGTGAGCCGCCGGGACATGTTTCCGGCGCCATCGGAGTAAGCAAATGGATATAAGTCTCGTCGAACTCTCGCGGCTGCAATTTGCCATGACCGCGCTTTACCACTTTCTCTTCGTGCCCCTGACGCTCGGCCTGTCGATCCTCGTGGCGACGATGGAGACGGTCTATGTGATGACCGACCGCCCGATCTGGCGGCAGATGACCAAGTTCTGGGGCACGCTGTTCGGGATCAACTTCGTGCTCGGCGTCGCGACCGGGATCACCATGGAATTCCAGTTCGGGATGAACTGGAGCTACTACAGCCATTACGTGGGCGACATTTTCGGCGCGCCGCTGGCGATCGAAGGTCTGATGGCCTTCTTCCTGGAGGCGACCTTCGTCGGCCTGTTCTTCTTCGGCTGGGACAAGCTGTCGAAGCGCGCCCATCTGGTGGTGACCTGGCTCGTCGCGATCGGTTCCAACCTCTCGGCGCTCTGGATTCTGATCGCCAACGGCTGGATGCAGCATCCGGTGGGCGCGGTCTTCGATCCGATGACGATGCGGATGGAAATGACGAGCTTCTATGCCGTGCTGTTCAACGCAGTGGCGCAGGCCAAGTTCGTCCATACCGTGTCGGCCGGCTATGTCACCGCCTCGGGCTTCGTGGTGGGGGTCTCGGCCTGGTATCTGCTGAAGGGCCGGCATATCGAGCTGGCCCGCCGCTCGATCGCGGTGGCGGCGGCTTTCGGGCTGGCGGCTTCGCTCTCGGTGGTGCTGCTCGGCGACGAATCCGGCTATGAGGCGTCGCTGAACCAGAAGATGAAGCTCGCCGCGATCGAGGCGATGTGGAACACCGAGCCGGCGCCGGCGCCCTTCACCCTGTTCGGCATCCCCGATCAGCAGAACCACGAGACCAAATGGGCGGTGAAGATCCCCTGGCTGATGGGGCTGATCGGCACCCGTTCGCTGGATACGCCGATCCCGGGGATCAACCAACTGGTCGCGCAGGCCAAGGAACGCATCCAGTCCGGGTTGATCGCCTATGACGCGCTGGTGAAATACCGCGCCGCCAAGGGCAATGTGACGCCCGAGGTGAAGCAGCAGTTCACCGACCACTCGGCCGACCTCGGCTACGCCTTCCTGCTGAAGAAATACGTCGACGACCCGCTGAAGGCGACACCGGCGCAGATCGACGCGGCGGCCAACGACACGGTGCCGATGGTCTTCCCGCTGTTCTGGGCGTTCCGGCTTATGGTCGGGCTCGGGCTCTTCTTCATCGTCGGCTTCGGCTACTATTTCTACCGCGCCTCGTTCCGCGGCATGAAGTTCCCGCGCGGCTCGCTGATCTTCGCCCCGGCGGCGATCCCGCTGCCCTGGATCGCCGCCGAACTCGGCTGGTTCGTGGCGGAGTTCGGCCGCCAGCCTTGGACGGTGGACGGCATTCTGCCCACCGCGATGTCGGTCAGCCACCTGTCGGTGCTCGATCTGCTGCTGACGCTCGCCGGCTTCGTCACCTTCTATTCGGTGCTCTTCGTCATCGAGATGGGGCTGATGCTGAAATACATCCGCAAGGGACCCACCCAAGACGTCGATGAGACCGAACGCTGGATGGCCGCGCATGCGCACCGTTTGCGCAGCGCCGACCGCCAAGAGCCCTTTGCCACGCCTGCGGAGTGACGCCGATGATCCTGCATGACCTGATTTCTCTCGATGTGCTCCGCGTCATCTGGTGGCTGCTGCTGGGCGTGCTCTTGACCGGATTCGCGCTGACCGACGGCTTCGACCTCGGGGTCGGTGCGCTGCTGCCCTTCGTCGCCAAGACCGACCTCGAACGGCGCGTGGCGATCAACACGGTGGGCCCGGTCTGGGAAGGCAACCAAGTGTGGTTCATCCTGGGCGGCGGCGCCATCTTCGCCGCCTGGCCCTCGGTCTACGCGGTGAGCTTCTCGGGCTTCTACCTCGCCATGTTCGTCGTGCTGGCGGCGCTGATCCTGCGCCCCGTCGGGTTCAAGTACCGCTCCAAGCGCGACGGTGCCGGCTGGCGCAACGGCTGGGACTGGGCGCTGTTCGTCGGCGGCGCGGTGCCGGCGCTGATCTTCGGGGTGGCGATGGGCAATGTGCTGGAAGGCGTGCCGTTCCATTTCAACGCCGATCTGATGTCGATCTACGACGGCAGCTTCTTCGGCCTGCTGAACCCCTTCGCGCTGCTCGCCGGGGTGGTCTCGCTCGCCATGTTGCTGGCCCATGGCGCGGGTTGGCTGCTGCTGAAGGCCGAGGGGCCGGTGGCGGCGCGGGCAGGGGCGATCGGCGCGGTCGCTGCGGTCGCCGCGGCGGTGGCCTATGCCCTGGCCGGGGTCTGGCTCGCCTATGGCATCGACGGCTACCACCTGGTGGCGCCGGTCGCCGCCAATGCGCCGTCGA
Source organism: Pseudomonadota bacterium (assembly GCA_021813645.1). Lineage (GTDB taxonomy): Bacteria > Pseudomonadota > Alphaproteobacteria > Rhodobacterales > Rhodobacteraceae > Solirhodobacter. The sequence goes on from JAKAJW010000035.1 coordinate 4,832, forward strand.
ACCCGTTCCTGACCGGCGTCGCCAAGGGCGGCAGCTGGATGGCGGCCTATGCCGGCCGGCCCTGGATCGCGGTGGCGCCGGCGGCCGGTGTCCTGGGCCTGCTGATCGCGGCGCTGGGGTTGAAGCGGGGTGTGGCCGGCGCGGCGCTGTTCGGCACGGCGCTCGGCATCATCGGCATCATCGCCTCGGTCGGGCTGACGATGTTTCCCTTCATCCTGCCCTCGTCGATCGATCCGAACAGCTCGCTCACGGTCTGGGATGCCTCCTCCTCGCATATGACGCTTTTCGTCATGCTGGTGGCGGCGGTGATCTTCGTGCCGATCATCCTGGCCTATACGGCCTGGGTCTACAAAGTGCTGTGGGGCAAGGTGACCGAGGCCGGCGTGGCCGAGGCGAGCGACAGCGTTTACTGACGGAGGTTCGAATGTGGTATTTCGCCTGGATGCTGGGGCTGCCTTTGGCGGCGGGGTTCGCGGTCATCAACGCGATGTGGCTGGAGTTGCAGGAGGATGCGGTGATGGCCGGCGAGCGGGAGCCGCGCGGCCGCAAGAAGAAGCGCTAGGGCTCAGCGCCCGAGCTCTGCGACAAGCGTCAAGATCAGCGCCTCGGCGGCTTCGGCCACCGGGGCGCTGAGCCTTTCGCCGGCGGTGAAATCGCCGCCCTCGATGGCGTGGACGGTGAGCTGCGCCGGCAAGAGGCCGAGCGCCCGGCCGGTCTCCACCGCCTCGGCGAGGCCGAAACGATGGGTGGAATAGTGGAAGAACTCGGCCGGTACCGTCGCGGCGGCGGCGTCGAACCGCCGCGGCGTGCCGGGTGGCGCACCGCTCTGGCTGGCGTCGATCAGCACCAGATGCGCCGTCTCGGCCATCGCGTCGAGGATGCCGGTGCCGTCGCCGGCATGGGCGCGCGCGTTCAGCCCTGCCGCCGCCAGCCGGGCGGCCACCCAGGGGCCGAGCCCGTCGTCGCCGCGCATCGGATTGCCGATGCCGAGGATCAGCACGTCCTGCACCTTCCGTTCCCTCTCCTTGGCGCCCGGCCCCGCGCTCGGCTCAGCCGCGTTCCACCGTCAGCTTGAGGAAATGCGTGGCACAGGAGATGCAGGGGTCGTAGTTGCGGATCGTCTGTTCGCAGCGCAGCTTCAGCGCCGCCTCGTCGAGCGCGAGGTTCGCGCGCACCACGCGGGCCAGGTCGCGCTCTATCTGCGGCTGGTTCTGCGAGGTTGGCGGCACGATCCGGGCGCTGACGATGCGGCCCTCGGCGTCGATCTCGTAGCGATGGTAGCAGATCCCGCGCGGCGCTTCGCTGGCGCCGTGGCCGACCCCGGCGCGGGGCGGGACGGCGATGAAGCTTGGGTTCGGGGCACGATAGGCGCGGATCAGCCGGGCGGCCTCTTCGACCGCGTATTGCACCTCGACCATGCGCACCAGGATCGACTTGAACGGATTGGTCTCGACCGCGCCCAGGCCGGCTTCGTGCGCCGTCGCCTGGGCGGTGGGCGAGAGCTTGGCGAAGTTGTTGGCATAGCGGGCGAGCGGGCCGGTCAGATAGGCCGTGCCGTCGCGCATCCGGCCGTGCAGCGCGTTGGAGCGGGCGACATGCTCTTCGACGAAGTGATCGTCATACTCGGCCGGCGCGATGTCCAGGCCGCGGCTCGACACGATGCGGCCCTGATCGATCGGGTAAAGCTCGGGGTGACTGAGCGAGACGAAGTGATAGTCACCGGCATCCGCGGGGAAGTCGAAGCCGGCGAAGGCCAGGGTCAGCTCGCGGGCCGCCGCCACGCCCCAGTCGAGCTCGGGCAGGAGGGCCTGCAGCTTGGCGGCGTCCGGTGCGGCGTAGAAGCCGCCGACGCGGGTGTTGACCGGATGGACGGCGCGGCCGCCGATCGTCTCCATCAGCGTGTTGCCGAGCTTCTTCAGCCGCAGCGCCTTGCGCACCAGTTCGGGATGCAGCTTGGCGATGTCGATGGCGCTGTCGAGGCCGAGGAAATCGGGCGCGTGCAGCATCGCCGCGTGCAGCGTGTGGCTTTGGATCCATTCGCCGCAATAGAGGATGCGGCGCAGCGCCTCGATTTCGGGGCTGAGCGTGATCCCGAGCGCCATTTCCATCGCCTGGCAGGCCGAGGCGATATAGGCGATCGGGCAGATACCGCAGATCCGGCTGGTGATGTCGGGCGCCTCGCCATAGGCCCGGCCTTGCAGGAAGGCCTCGAAGAAGCGCGGCGGCTCGAAGATGCGAAACTCGCAGCTTTCAAGCTCTTGGCCGTTGAGCTTCACGTAAAGCGCGCCTTCGCCCTCGACCCGGGCGAGGGCATCGACCTGGATCACGCGTTCAGTCATGGCGGCGGCTTTCGGTTTCGAAATCGGGGGCGGCGGCGTTGAAGCTGCGGTAGAGGTCGCGGAGCCCGCGCGGCGTCTGGCCGAGCGTGGCGAGATGGGCCGAAAGGGCCGCGGCGTTCGGCGCCTCCTTCGGGCCGAAGCAGCCGTAGCAGCCGCGCCCGACCGAGGGGCAGAGGTTGCCGCAGCCGGCCTGCGTCACCGGGCCGAGGCAGGGGATGCCCTGGGCGACCGTCACGCAGACCGTGCCATGCGCCTTGCATTCGGTGCATTGCGAGGTCTTCGGCACATGCGGCTTGCGGCCGGCGAGGGTGGCGGCGATCAGCTCCAGCAGCTGGCGCTTGGAGACCGGGCAGCCGCGCAGTTCGAAATCGACCTTCACATGGTCGGAGATCGGGGTGGAGGTGGCCAGGGTCGAGATATAGTCCGGATGGGCGTAGACCTGGCGGGTGAATTCCTCGACATCGGCGAAGTTGCGCAAGGATTGGATGCCGCCCGCGGTGGCGCAGGCGCCGATGGTGATGAGCGTTCCCGAGATGCGGCGGATCTCCTGGATCCGCTCGGCGTCATGCGCGGTGGTGATCGAGCCTTCGACCAACGAGATGTCATAGGGGCCGCCGGAATGGCCCGAGGTCGCCTCGAGGAACTCGGCGATGTCGAGCTTGCCGGCGATCTCGAGCAATTCGTCCTCGCAGTCGAGCAGCGTCAGTTGGCAGCCGTCGCAGGAGGCGAATTTCCAGACGGCGAGCTTGGGGTTGGCCATCTCAGAACTCCTTCACGGCGATGCGGTCTGCCACCGCGTCATGGCGGAAGACCGGCCCGTCCTTGCAGACGAAATCGCCGCCGAACTGGCAGTGGCCGCAGAAGCCGATGGCGCATTTCATCGACCGCTCCATCGAGATCCAGCTGCGTTCGGCCGGTACGCCGGCGGCCGCGAGCGCCTGAAGGGTGAAGCGCATCATGATCTCGGGGCCGCAGACGAAGGCCTCGATCGTCGCCGGGTCGGTGCCGGCCAGCGCCCTGGGCAGCGCGGTGGTGACGACGCCGACGCGGCCGGTCCAGCCGGGGCGGGCATGGTCCACCGTCACCTCGATTTCGGTGTCGAGGCGGGATTTCCAGCGCCCGATCTCTTCGGCGTAGAGCAGTTCCTCGGGTGAGCGGGCGCCGTAGACGATGGTGAGGCCGGCATAGTCGGCGCGATTGTTCAGCACGTGATAGATCGCCGGGCGCAGCGGCGCGAGGCCGAGACCGCCGGCGACGAAGAGCGCGTGCCGGCCCTTTGCCGCCGCGATCGGCCAGGACGAGCCGAACGGGCCGCGGATGCCGAGCATATCGCCTTCCTTCAGCGCCACGATGGCACCGGAGGCGCGACCCACGTCGCGCGTGGTGTGGATCAGCCGTTCGGGCCTGGCCGGGTCGCCCGAGATCGACACCGGGATCTCGCCCACCCCGAAGGCGTAGAGCATGTTGAACTGGCCGGGGGCGAAGGGCACCGCCGGACCGTCGAGCGGGGCGAGTTCCACCGTAGCGACGCCGGCGATCTCGGGCGTGGCACGGATCACCCGGTAGCGGCGGGGCAGCATCGGATCGGCGGCGTCCATCTCAGGCCTTCACGCCGTAGAGGTCGAGCACCTGCAGGCGGAGCGACTGCATCCGGGTCAGCAGATGCGGCACCCAATGCTGGAACATCGTATAGCCGAGCGCCGGCGAGGCGTCGCATTTGCCGCGCAGGCATTTGCCGTCGAGCGAGATCGCCCGCACCTCGTTCAGCGCCACGGCGTCGTTGGAGTGGCGGAAGGGCGCGATCATCCAGGACCAGCCGAACATCTCGCCGGCGTGGACGGTTTCGGTTATCAGCGGCTCGCGCTCCGGCGTGGCAAGTTGGAGCGCCACGTCGCCATGGGTGACGATGTAGAACCGGTCGGCCGGGGTGCCTTCGGAATAGATGCGCTCGCCCTTGCGGAAATGCTCGTGCTTGGCGCAGCCGGCGAAGAGCGCGATGGTGGCGGCGTCGAAGCTCTGGAACAGCGGGTGCTCGGCGAGGATCTGGTCGAAACGGCGGACTTCCATCTCAGGCCTCCGGGGTGGAAAGGGCGTGGGCTTCGGCCACGATGTCGATGCCGACCGGGCACCAGGCGATGCAGCGGCCGCAACCGGTGCAGCCAGAGCTGCCGAACTGGTCGAGCCAGGCGGAGAGCTTGTGGGTCATCCACTGGCGGTAGCGCGATTTGGCCGAGCGACGGACCGAGCCGCCGTGGACATAGGCGAAATCGATCGAAAAGCAGCTGTCCCAGGTCCGCCAGCGCTCGGCGTGATCGCCCGAGAGGTCGGTGACCTCCTCGACATCGGTGCAAAAGCAGGTCGGGCAGGCCAGCGTGCAATTGGCGCAGCCGAGGCAGCGCGCGGCGACGTCGTCCCACTGCGCATGGTCGGGGTTGGCCTGCAGCGTCTCGGCGATGCCCTCGGGCATGGCCCGGGTCTGCGCCGCGGCGGCCGCGGCATTGGCGGCGCGGGCCTCGGCGATCTGCGACTCGGTCGCGGCGGCGAGGCCGAGCAGCGCGACCAGGGCGGCGCCCTGGTCGGAGCCGATTTCCAGCAGCAGGCC
>JAKAJW010000270.1 GCA_021813645.1 Pseudomonadota bacterium
TGGTCTGCACCCTGCGCGACCAACTCTCCTATCTGCAGTCGATCTATATGGAGATCTCCAAGCGCGCCGTGCCGCCGAACTGGGGCACCTTCTTCGCCGGCGCGCTGGCCTCGGATTTCGCCACCGGCCTGTTTCTGGACTTCAACGCGCTCGACGATCATCTGCGCGGCAGTTTCGCCCGGGACGAGATCACCTACCTGGACTTCACCACCGCCCGCGCCGCGCCGGGCGGCATGCTGGGCAGCATGCTGGCGCTGGCCGGCGTCGGGCTGACCGCCGAGGCGCTGAAGCCGGTGAACGGCGGCCAGGCCAATGTCTCGCCCGACCCGCTGGCCGCCTGGGCGGCGAGCCAGATCGCCCAGCCCGAACCGGCGCCCGCCAGCCTCGTCGCCCTGGCCGAGGCGGCCCTGGCCGAGGAACTGGCGCCCGGCCAGCGCAGCACGATCTACAGCCGCGCCGAGGAACAACGCCTGCTGGCCCATTTCGCGCCGCTGAACGCCCGGTTCACCGAGCGGATCGCCGCCGTCGCGCCCGCCTTCCGGCTAAGCGCGCCGCCGCCCGGTCGCAAGTTCTACCGCGAGGATATCGGTGCCGGCTTCTGGCTGCGCATCGCCCGCCGGCTGCACGCCGGCAAGGGCAAGACCGCCCGCCCCCGCGTGCCGGCTTGAGGCCGGCGGCGTCGGTGCAACGTCGGTGTCATGTCGGTGCGAAATCGGTGTGAAATCGGTGATCCGATTTTCCAGCCGCCAGAAGGCCTTGCCCCGGGCCGAGGCCGCCGACCTGCGGCCGGCGTCTGGCGCACCGCGCTCAGCGTTCGGTCGCCGTTCGGCTCAAAGCCCGAGCGCGCTGGCCTGGTGGCGGAAGGCGTCGGTGCAGCGCACCAGCTCGGCGCTGATGCCGGGCTCCGACAGCGCGTGGCCGGCCGCCGGGATCATCCGCAGATCGGCCCGCGCCCAGCCCTCGGCCAACCGCCAGGCCGAAACCGGCGGGCAGATCATGTCGTAGCGACCCTGCACCACGACGGTCGGAATATCGGCCAGCACCGGCTTCTGGGCTAGGATCCAACCGTCATGCTCCAGGAAGCCATCATGGGTGAAATAGTGATTCTCCAGCCGGGCGAAGCTGCGCGCATAGTCCGAGGGGCTGTCTGCCAGCGCCACCTCGTGGTCGATCGTGGCAAGCGCGTTTTCCCAGCCAGCCCAAAGCCTTGCGAACCGCGCCTCTTCGCCGATCTGGCCCGAGAACAGCCGCCGGCGATAGGCGGCGATGAGGTCGCCGCGCTCCGAGGCCGGCACGGCGCCGGAAAACCGCGCCCAGTGTTCCGGCCAGAAGGCCCCGGCGCCGCCGCCGTAGAACCAGTCGAGCTCCGCCCGCGTCATCAGGAAGACACCGCGCAGCACCAGCCCGGCCACCCGCTCGGGGTGTTTGATCGCGTAGATCAGCGACAGCGTCGCCCCCCAGCTGCCGCCGAACAGCAGCCAGCGCGACAGGCCGAGCGCCCGCCGGATCGCCTCCATATCGGCGACCAGATGCCAGGTGGTGTTCGCCTCGACGCTGGCATTCGGCCGCGACCGGCCGCAGCCGCGCTGGTCGAAAAGCACGATGCGATAAGTGTTTGGGTCGAAATAGCGGCGCATCGCCGGGCTGCATCCGCCGCCCGGCCCGCCATGCACCACCAGCACCGGAACGCCCGCCGGCGCACCGCATTGTTCGACATAGACGCGATGCCCGTCGCCCACTTCCAGCATGCGCTGGTCAAAGGGCTCCACCGGCGGGTAGAGGAATGCGGTCGCGCTCTTTTGGCCTGCGGTTTTGTCCATATCCGTCCTATATAGGGCCCAAGGGTGCCGCGCCACGGGCCGGACCTCAAGACAAAAGCACGAGGGAACCATGACAGAAACCACCGTCGATGCGGCCGAGGTCGCGAAGTTCGAGGCGATGGCCGCGGAATGGTGGGACCCGAAGGGCAAGTTCAAGCCGCTGCACGAGATGAACCCCTGCCGGCTGCACTATATCACCAGCCAGATCGCCGCCGAATTCGAACGCAACATCGCCGAAGCGGAACCGTTCAAGGGCCTGCGCCTGCTGGATATCGGCTGCGGTGGCGGCCTCCTGTCGGAACCCATGGCGCGGCTGGGCGCCACCGTGATCGGCGCCGATGCGGCGGCCGGCAACATTCCCGTGGCGCGCCTACATGCCGAGCAGTCGGGCCTCGCCATCGATTACCGCAACACCACCGCCGAGGCGCTGGCCGCGGCGGGCGAGCGCTTCGACGTCGTGCTGAACATGGAAGTGGTCGAGCATGTCGCCGACCCGGCCGCCTATCTCGCGGCTTGCCGTGACCTGCTGAAGCCTGGCGGGCTGATGATCTGCTCGACCCTGAACCGCACCGCGAAAAGCTTCATGCTAGCCATCGTCGGCGCCGAATGGGTGATGCGCTGGCTGCCCAAGGGCACGCATGACTGGCAGAAGTTCATCACCCCCGAGGAACTCTTCGACCTGATCCGCCGCGCCGGGTTGGAGCCGTTGGACCGCAAGGGGATGGTGTTCAACCCGATCGCCTGGTCCTGGAGTCTGTCGGACCGGGACTTGACGGTGAACTACGTCACCGCCAGTCGCCGGTCCGCGTAGCGCGGCGTCAGGCCACCGCCCAACGCAGCGCGCCGTTATGCGCCACGAAGCTTTGCCTGGCGGCCCAGCCGTCCAGGCCGAAGACATGCCCGGCACGCTTCACGATCAACAGCGCCAGAATGAGAGCGTAGACGATGTGGAAGTCGAGCAGCAGGCTGTTCACGTCGCCGATATAGGGCCAGTCCATGTGGGCGGTCCAATAGGTCAGCATCAGCAGGATGCCGAAGATGGACGACAGCCGCACGGCAAGGCCGAACAGCAGCGACAGGCCGATCAGCAGGTGGCCGTATTCGACCAGGAAGGTGATGACCGGCGTCAGCGAGGAATGCGCCATCGGTCCATAAAGCCAGTGGAAGGTCTTGGTATGGTCGAGAAAGCCGGCGACGCTCCAGCCTTTCACGAGAACCTGATGCGATGCCGCATAAAGAAAGACCCAGGCCAGCGAGAGGCGAAGAAGGACGATCAGCGTTCTTTCGGAAGACGAAGTAGGCATGACACGCTCCTTTCGGTTAGGATGGCGTCAAGCTGAACCTGCGGCATTGCGGCGGCCTTGATTTCGATCAAGGGCAAGGAATTCTGCGCCAGTGTCTCTGCGCCCGCTGCCGGGGCTGCGGTCAGGGCGCGCTCGGCGCCTGTTCCAGCCGCAGCCGCAACTCGCGCAGGACCGGCAGCACGGCGCGCACCCGGTCGGGCCCGAGCGCGCCGACCACTTCGGCCAGCACCGGCGCGATCGAGGCCAGCGCCGCCTCGCGCGCCGCCCGCCCGGCCGGGCTGATCGAGACGAACTTGCGCCGGGCATCGTCCCAGTCGGGGCGGATATGGATATGGCCGGCCCATTCCAGCTTGGCGAGCGTGTTTGTCATCGCTCCGCGGGTGACGTGAAAGGTCTTCGCCAGCTGGGCGGGCGTGCGTTCTTCCGACACCCGGGCGAGGTGGTTCAGCACGCCGAAATGGCTCAGCTCCATGCCCCGCGGCAGCGCCTTGCTGACATGGGCACGGGCCAGCTGATCGGCCATGAACAGCTCGGAAAACAGGGCATTGGCGATGTCATCGGGCCGGTCCGCCATCACGGCCCCGCAAAGGGCCGGTCATGGCTGAGCGAGGGCACCCGCGCCCGCGCCCGCGCCACCTCGGCGCGGTCGATCTCCACGAAGCTCACGCCGGGTTCGGTGCCGGCGTCGCTCAGCACCTCGCCCCAGGGCGCCACCGCCAGCGCATGGCCGAAGGTCTTTCGCTGCCGCCCGTCGCGCGCGGCATGGGTGCCGGTCTGCGCCGGGGCCAGCACGTAGCAGCCGGTCTCGATCGCCCGGGCGCGCAGCAGCACCTCCCAATGCGCGGCGCCGGTGATGTGGTTGAAGGCGGCCGGCACGGTCAGCACTTCGGCGCCGGCCTTGGCCAGCGCCCGGTAGAGATACGGAAAGCGCAGGTCATAGCAGACGCTCAGGCCCAGCTTGGCAAACGGCGTCTCGGTCACCACCGCGCGATCGCCTGGCCGATAGCCGGCCGATTCGCGGAAGACTTCGGTCTCCGACACATTGACGTCGAACATGTGGATCTTGTCGTAGCGCGCGGCGATGCCGCCGTCCGGCGCAACCAGGAACGACCGGTTGGCGAAGCGGCCGTCGGCGTCCTGCGTCTTCAGCCCGAGCGAGCCGATCAGCAGCCAAATCCCCAGCTCCGCCGCATCCGCGCGGAGCGCCGCCAGGGTCGGGTCGCTGTCCTCCGACCGGAGCACCTCGCGCTGCCAGGCCCGGTCGGAGGACAGGCAGTTGGTCACCTCCGGCGTCAGCACGAAACCGGCGCCGCCCTCGGCCGCCGCCCGCACCAGTGCGCGGGTCTCGGGCAGGTTCTCCGCCGGATCGTCGCTGACGTTCAGCTGAACAAGACCCGCCCGCATGGCTCAATCCGCCAGCAACGGGTCGAGCCGACCGGCCGCGTCGAGCGCATAGAGGTCGTCGCAGCCGCCGACATGGGTGCCGCCGATGAAGATCTGCGGCACCGTATAGCCGCCATGCGCGCGTTGCGTCATCGTCTTGCGCAACGCCGGATCGGCCGCGACGTTGTGCTCGGTGAAGGCGGCCCCCTTCTGGGTGAGCAGCCGCTTGGCGGCATGGCAATAGCCGCAAGAGGGCGTGGTGTAGATCTCGACTGGCTTCATGACGATCCCCATTTGGCGCGACTATAGGGATTTAGGGCTCCTTCGCAACGCGCGCCAGGGCCAGGACCGAGACCGTCGCGGCGCCGGCGGCCAGGCAGGCCTCCGCCGCAGCGGCGAAGGTGGCGCCCGAAGTCATCACGTCGTCCACCAGCAGCACCGCCCGGCCGGCCAGCAGCGGCGCCCGCCGCGGCGCCACGGCGACGGCCTCGGCCAGGTTGGCGAACCGCGCTGCCCGGTCGCGGCCCTCTTGGCTCGGCGTGCGCCTGCGGCGGATCAGCAAGTCCGGGCAATGCTCCAGCCCGGCGCGCCGCGCGACTTCGCGCGACAGGAGCGCCGCCTGATTGTAGCGCCGCCGCACCAGTCGCAGCCAGTGCAGCGGCACCGGGGCGACCAGCATCCCCGGCTGCAGGATCGGCTCGGCCGCCCGCAGCAGCCAACCCCCGGCCGGCCGGGCGATGTCCTGCCGGTCGCCATGCTTTAGCGCTAGCACCAGCCGGCGTCCGTTGCCGTCATAGGCCAGCGCCGCGCGGCCGCGCGCCCAGGGCCGGGCGATGGTCAGGCAATCGTCGCAGAGTATCGGCGTGCCGTCCTCTTCGCCCGGTAGGGCCGCGCCGCATTTGTCGCAGACCAGCCCGGTGAGGAACCGCGTCGCGGCCCAACAGGTGCCGCACAGACCGAAATCCTCCGTCACCAGCGCGTCGCAGCTCAGGCAGCGCGGCGGGTAGAGGTAGTGGAGCAGGCCCTGCATTTCCCGTCTTCCCCCAGCGAACCCGGCCTCTTAGAACCCGGCCATGACCCCCGAGCTGACCGATCGCCCTGCCCTTGCCCGCGCCCGCCGTCGCGCCGCCGGCGCCCCGGCCGATTTCCTGCATGCCGAAACGATCGCCGACCTTCAGGAAAGGCTCGCCGAGGTTAAGAGAACCTTTACCGCGCCCGCCGTGGTGACCGGCCACCCCGAACTTTGGGCCAGCGCCTTTCCGCAGGCCCGGGTGGTGGCGGATGCCGAACTGCTGGCGCTGGAGCCTGGCGCGCATGATCTGGTGATCCATGGCCTTGCGCTTCATTGGGCGAACGATCCGGTTGGCCAGCTGGTGCAATGCCGCGCCGCATTGAAGCCCGATGGGCTTCTGCTTGCCGCGCTGTTCGGCGGGCAGACCCTGCACGAGTTGCGCGCCGCTCTGGCCGAGGCGGAGGCGGCGGTGTCCGGCGGACTGTCGCCGCGGGTGCTACCGATGGGCGAGATTCGCGACCTCGGCGCCCTCCTGCAGCGCGCGGGCTTCGCCCTGCCGGTGGCGGATGCCTTCACCCAGCGCGTCAGCTACCGCGATACGTTGCATCTGATGCATGACCTGCGCGCGATGGGCGAGACGAATGCGCTCACCGCGCGGCCGCGGCGGTTCGCGCGCCGCGCGCTGTTCGCCGCGGCCGAGGCGATCTACCGCGCCTCTTTCGGCACCGATGACGGCCGCCTGCCGGCCACGTTCGAGATCGTGGTGCTGACCGGCTGGGCGCCGCATGACAGCCAGCCGAAGCCGCTGCGGCCCGGTTCCGCCGCAGCCCGGCTCGCCGATGCGCTGAAGGTGCCGGAGCAGAACCCGAACGGCCAAGACCCGCCGCGCGATTGACGAACGGGCAAAAGGCTCTATCCCAGAGAGAGCCCGGAACGACAACGGATCGCACCATGCCCCTTAGCACGCCGACCCAAGCCGCATTCGACCGACCGGGCGAAGGCCGCCTGGCCCATGCGCCGACCGACCATCCGCCGGTGCGCCCGGCCCGGATCGGCGTGCTGCTGGCCAATCTCGGCACGCCCGACAGCCCGGACTACTGGCCGATGCGACGCTATCTGAGCGAGTTCCTGTCGGATCGCCGGGTGATCGACTACCCGCGCTGGAAATGGCAGCCGATCCTGCAGCTCATGATCCTGTCGAAACGCCCATTCACCTCGGGCGCCAACTATCGCAAGATCTGGAACCGCGAGCGGAACGAAAGTCCGCTGATGACCATCACCAGGGCCCAGGCGGCCGCGCTATCGGCGGCGATGGCGGCGCGGTTCGGCGATCTGGTGACGGTCGACTATTGCATGCGCTACGGCAATCCCTCGACGGCCTCCAAGGTGCGCGCCATGGTCGAGGCGGGCTGCGAGAGGATCCTGTTCTTCCCGCTATATCCGCAATATGCCGGCGCGACCTCGGCCACCGCCAATGACGCCTTCTTCCGCGCCCTGATGGCCGAGAAGCGGCAGCCTGCCGTTCGCACCGCGCCGGAATATTTCGACCATCCGCTCTATATCGAGGCGCTCGCGGGCTCGGTGCAGGCGGCCTATGCCCGGCTCGAGCGCAAGCCCGAGATGCTCGTCGCGTCCTATCACGGGATGCCGAAACGCTACCTGATGGCCGGCGACCCCTACCATTGCCAGTGCCAGAAGACGACGCGGCTTCTGCGCGAGCAACTGGGCTGGGCCGAGGGCACGATCCATACCTCGTTCCAGTCGGTCTTCGGCCCGGAGGAATGGCTGAAGCCCTATACGGTGGAACATGTGGCCGAGCTTGCGCGGGCCGGCAAGAAGCGCATTGCGGTGGTCGCCCCTGCGTTTTCGGCCGATTGCATCGAGACGCTGGAGGAAATCGAGGGCGAGATCCGCGAGGCCTTCCTGCACGCCGGCGGCGAGGAGTTCACCTATATTCCCTGCCTGAACGACTCGCCGGCCCATATCCGCGCCCTCTCGGAGGTGATCGCGGCCAATCTCTCGGGCTGGACCGACTGAAACGACAAAGGGCCGGCAGAGCCGGCCCCTTACGCACCGAAACCGGCGGCGAGCAAACTCACCGCCGGTTCGGCAAAGTCATGCGGGCTTACTTCGAAGCGACCGCAGCGACCACAACCGCCAGAAGGATCAGCGGCAGCACGATCGGGCTGGACGACGACGTCTTCTTCGTCGCGGTCTGCACGGCCACCGGGGCTTCCATGACCGGCTTCTTCAGGTTGCCGGCAAAGGCGCTGGTCGCGGCGACCGAGATCGCGGCAGCAAGAGCAAGTTTCTTCATTTCGAACCTCCAGAATTCGCCCCAGGCCGAGAGTTTCAGAGGTCGGCGGGGCCTTAAGACTGTACCTCGTAAATCTGTTCAAGCATCAGCCGCAACGGAATGCAATGTAACTTCCGAGGCGTCCCAACAGGATGGCCCAGGTGTCGTCAAATTAGCAACACTTGTGTGCCAATTTTCGCCAATGAGAACAGGACTTCGATGTCTTCATTGTAAAGACCTATGCATCCGTTCGAGGATCGCCGCCCGATCTTGCGGGTGTCCTGCGTGCCGTGGATGCGGTAGTACTCCCAGCTCAGGTAAAGCGCCCGCGTGCCCAAGGGATTGTCCGGGCTGGGTCCGATGAAATCGGGCCATTCCGGATCGCGCTTCTTCATCGCCGGGGTCGGCCGCCAGGACGGGTTCATCACCTTGCGCACCACGCTCGTCCGCCCCTTGCGGGTCAAATCCGGGGTCATCGGCACCGAAGTCGGGTAGAGCTTGTAGATCGAGCGGTCTTCCGACCAGAAATGCAGTGCCCGGCTGGTGGTGTCGACCAGAATCACGCCGTTGCGGGTGTCGGCGAAGTAATCCTCCCACCGCTTCGAGGTGAAGCTGGACATGTTGTGTCGAACGGGCGTCAGCTCGTCCACCGAGGGGTCGATCTCGGTCGAGTTCTGCTGCATGCTGGCGATTCCGGCCGTCTGGGCATAGGACGGCAACGCCGCCGCACTCAAGGCGCCCGCCGCCGCGCCCAGGAACAGGCGGCGATTCATACCAGCCCCGGTCCAATTGGCCATCTGAGCCTCCTTGCGAAGATGTGATGATCTGTGACGCAATCTTGTATTCCTCCCCCGGCCGCTCTGCAACTCAAAGGGGCATCAACTTCCGCCGACCGGCCGATTGTTGCGTTTGAACCCGACGCTCCGAACGGCTAAAGGACGGCAGAGTGTCCGCAAGCGGGTGACCCCTAGATGAAACCTCTTCTCGTCCTCCTTCTGTCGACGACCGTACTGCTCGCCGGCTGCGGCAGCGAGCCGCCGGTGCCGCAGATGGGGCCGGATGGCCAGCCGCTGCCGCAAGTCTACGACATTAAGCCGGGCGACTCGGCCAAGATCACCTATCGGGTGCTCGATGCCATCAATGCGCTGCGCCAGCATGCCGGCGAACCGCCGCTGCAGCTCAACTCGGACCTGATCGCCGCAGCCGCCACGCATTCGCGCGACATGTCGGTGCAGAACCGGCCCTGGCACTTCGGGTCCGACGGCTCCTCGCCGATCGACCGGGTGAAGCGCACCGGCTATCAGGGCAATTTCCTGGGCGAGGATATCTCGGAGACCTACGAGACCGAGATGGAGACGCTGGGCGACTGGATGGCGTCGAAGGAAACCCGCGACGTCATCCTCGACCCGAAGGCGACCAACCTCGGCTTCGCCTGGTATCAGGAGCCCAACGGCAAGCTGTGGTGGACGCTGGTCACCGGCGACTGAGCCCCGGGACCGTACCCGACTTTACGGCATGATGAAGATCGGTGTTCCGGTCTTCACCATGGCGTAGACGTCGCGCATTTGTCGGTTCGAAATGGCGATGCAGCCGGCCGTCCAGTCCGATGTGTTGGTCTTCCAGCCGTCCTGGCCATGGATGAAGATGTCGCCGCCAGGGTCCTTGCCCATCGCGCGCGCCACCTGCACGTCGTGCTTATTCGGGTAGGAAATGCCGAGTGCCAGATAGAAGTCGCTGCTCGGGTTGCGGCGGTCGATGTAATAGAGCCCCTCCGGCGTCTTGCCGTCGCCATAGACTTCCTTGGTGCCGACCGGGTCGAAGCCGAGGCTGATGCGGTAGCTCTTCAGCACCTGGTCGTTGTGCAGCAGGAACATCTCCCGCTTCGACTTATAGACCTGAATCTGG
>JAKAJW010000064.1 GCA_021813645.1 Pseudomonadota bacterium
CGGGCCGGAGGCGATCGCCGCCCGGGTCCGCCAGATCGAGCCGGCGGCCTTCACCAAGGTTTCGGCGCTGGGCATCGAGGAGCAGCGGGTGCGGGTCCGGCTCGACATCCTGACCCCGCAGGATCAGCGGCCGCGGCTGGGCGACAACTACCGGGTCTTCGTACGGGTGGTGGTCTGGTCCGGCCAGGACGTGCTGCAGGTGCCGATCGGCGCGCTGTTCCGCACCGGGACGAGCTGGGCGGTGTTCTGCGCCGTGGGCGGCCGGGCCGAACTGACGCCGGTCGAGATCGGCCACACCACCGATCTGATGGCGCAGGTCGTCTCGGGCCTGCAGGCGGGGGATCGGGTGGTGGCCTTCCCGAGCACGCAAATCGCGGCCGGCACGCGGATCCGGGCCCAGGCGCAGCAGTGATCCGGCTGCCGCCGTCCCGGGGCTTCGCCGCCGGGCGCGGCGACGCCATCTAGGGGAGGGACGCCGGCCGGCTCGGCCGGTGCGCGGCGAAGGGGGCCGGAAGGGATGTTACGCTGTTTCGTGGCCATCGGCCTGCCGGCGGAGGTGCAGACGGCGCTGGCCCGGCTGCAGGCGGCGTTGCCGCTGCCGCGGCCGGCGGCTGCGGAGAGCTTTCACCTGACCCTGGCCTTTCTCGGCGACATCGTCGAGACCGCCGCGGATGAGGCGCACCTGGCGCTGGCGGCCCTGCGGGCGCCGGGGTTTGCGCTGACGCTGGAAGGGGTTGCGCTGTTCGGCGGGGCGAAGCCGCGGGTGGTCTATGCCGCGGTGGCGCCGCAACCGGCGCTGATGGCGCTGCAGGCGAAGGTGGAGGTGGCGCTGCGCCGGGCCGGGCTCTCCCCCGACGCGCGGCGCTTCACACCGCATGTGACGCTGGGCCGGCTGACGGGCGGCCGGGCGGAGGCGGCCCGGGTCGAGGCGGCCGCGGCGGCCGCGGCCGGGTTCCGGGCCGGGCCCTGGCGGGTGGCGCATTTCGGGCTTTGGCGTTCGGATCCAGCGCCCGGGGGCCGGATCCATGCGGAGATCATGCGTTACCCGCTGACCGCGGGTAGGGCTGGCTAGCTTCCCGCGTATTGCCCGTCGCTCACCTTCTCCAGCCAATCGACGGTCTTGCCGTCCAGCGCCTCCTGGATGGCGATATGAGTCATCGCCGTGGTCGGCGCGGCACCGTGCCAGTGCTTCTCGCCGGGCGGGAACCAGACCACGTCGCCGGGCCGGATCTCTTCCACCGGACCGCCCCAGCGCTGGGCCCGGCCGGCGCCGGCGGTCACGATGAGGGTCTGGCCGAGCGGGTGGGTGTGCCAGGCGGTGCGGGCGCCCGGCTCGAAGGTCACTGCGGCGCCGGCGGCGCGGGCCGGGGCCGCGCTGGCGAAGAGCGGATCCAGCCGTACGGCGCCGGTGAACCAATCGGCGGGGCCGGGGCGCGAGGGCTGACTGCCGGCGCGTTTGATTTCCATCGGGGACCTTTCCGGATGTGAGGGGCGGTTGTGCCGCAATGTAGTCGGGCGCCCGGCTTTGGCGAGGGCAAAGCGCGACCCTTGCCCGTCCTGCAGGGCTGGGTTGCCGGGCGCCGGGCTTGCAGCGGCGCGGCAATGGTCTAGCTCTGCCGCGAGGAAACGCCGCCCGCCGGCAGTGTGCGGGCCGGGCGCGCGACGAAATTTGGAGAGCCGTGGATGCAGACCGACCCCGAAGCGAATGCGGGCACTGCCGGCGCCGGCCCGACGGTGCCGGTGCGCAGCATGGCGGCCGCAGCCGGCGTCGCGGTGGCGAGCATCTATTATGCCCAGCCGATGCTCGGTCTGCTGTCGCATGACTTTCCCGGCAACCGGCTGGTCGGGATGATCCCCACGGCGACCCAGTTCGGCTATGCCCTCGGCCTGTTCTTCCTGGTGCCGCTCGGCGATCTGTTGGAGCGGCGGCGGCTGATCGTCGGGCAGTTCCTGGCCCTGGCGCTGGTGCTGGAGCTGACCGCTGCCGCGCCTGGGGTGGAGGCGCTGCTGCTCGGCTCGGTGCTGCTCGGGGTCTTCGCCACCGCGGCGCAGCAGGTGGTGCCCTTCGCCGCCCATCTCGCCCCGCCGAACCGGCGGGGGGCGGTGGTGGGGTCGGTCATGGCCGGGCTGCTGGGCGGCATCCTGCTCAGCCGCACGGTGGCCGGTCTGGTGGCCGAGGGCTTCGGCTGGCCGGCGATCTTCGCCCTGGCCGCGCCGGTCTCGGTGCTGATGGCGGTGCAACTGGCCCGCGTGCTGCCGAAGAGCCCGGCCGAGCAGCGTGGCGGCTATCGCCGGCTGATGGGCACGCTGATCCATCTGTGGCGCGAATTCCCCGAGTTGCGCCGGGCGGCCTATACCCAAGCGCTGATCTTCGGCGCCTTCTCGGTGTTCTGGACGACGCTGGCGCTGCTGCTCGACAGCCCGCGCTATGGGCTCGGGGCGGCGGCGGCGGGCAGCTATGGGCTGATCGGGCTGGTCGGCGTCTTCGCGGCACCGCTGGCCGGCCGCGCGGCCGACCGGATCGGGCCGCAGCGGGTGGTGGCGCTGGGCGCGCTGGTGGCCTTCGCCTCTTGGGCGGCCTTCGGCTTCTGGAATTCGCTGCTGGGATTGGCCGTGGGGGTGGTACTGCTCGATTTCGGCGTGCAGTCGGCGCTCGTCTCCAATCAGGCGACCATCTATGCGTTGCGGCCAGAGGCACGCTCGCGGCTCAACACGCTGTTCATGGGCACCATGTTCGTCGGCGGCGCGGCGGCCTCGGCGCTGGCGGCGGAAGCCTGGCACCTAGCCGGCTGGTCTGGGGTCTGCGGGCTGGGCGCGACGCTGGCGCTGGGCGCGGCGGCAATTCAGGCGGTTGGGGTGCTGCGGACGCGTGGCGGCGCGGCGGTGGCGGGCTAGCCCGGCCGCCGTCTGGCGCGGCGAAAGCGTGCCGAGAACAGCCCGCCGACAGGCCGGCTTCGAGATCAGTTCTCGCGGAACTGGTCGGGCCGCAGGTGCTTGCGGGCGACGTCGAGCACGATATGCGACAAGAGCCGCATGATCTCGCTGATATGCGCGCTCGCCTGCCAGTGCAGTGAAAGCGAGACGGTCTTGCCGGGCAGTAGTTCGACCAGGCTGCCGTCGCTCAGCGCGGCTTGAACCGTGGCGCGCGGCATGAGCGCCCAGCCGGCGCCGTTGCGGCAGCAGTTCAGATGGCCGAGATAGGACGGCAGCATATGGCCGCGCATCGGCACGGCTTGGCCGAAGGCCCGCATCGTCCATTGCTGCGGCAGGGTGTCCTTGCGGTTGAAGGCGAGATGCGGCGCCTCGGCCACGGCGGCGAGCGTCACGCCGTCGCGGAAATGGGCGTGGAAGAACGCCGGCGTTGCCACCGCATGATATTCGATCGCCCCGAGCGAGATCCGCCGGCAGCCCTGCAGCGGTTTTTCCAAGGTGGTGACCGCCGCCAGCGCCTCGCCGTTGCGCAGCCGCTGCGCCGTATAGTCCTGATCGTCGGGAATGATTTCGAAAAGCAGGTTCAGTTCGGCCGCGGCGCGCTGGATGACTTCGGAGAACCAGGTGGCCAGGCTGTCGACATTGACCGCGATGCGGACCACGGCCGGCACTGCCGCCCGCGGATCGGCGACGGTGGTCAGGCTCTTTTGCAACTCATGCTCGAGCAACTGGACCTGGTCGATATGGCGGCACAGGTGCTGGCCGAACTCGGTCGCCGTGCAGGGCCGGCCCCGGACGACCAGCACCGCGCCCATGCGCTCTTCCAGCTGTTTGATTCTTTGACTGACCGCCGATTGCGTGACGTTCAGCGCCTTCGCCGCCGCCTCGAAGGACCCTTCTTTGACCACCGCTGCCAGGGCCTCCAGCGCAGGATACTCGAAGTCCATCGGATTCTCCCATTAGGTCGGCTGATCGTCGCGTAGACAACCATCGATGGAGTGGGGATCAACGGCAAAAGAATGGCAAGAGAAATCCAAACATTATTAGTATTACTAAACGTTAATTTACCA
The DNA here is from genome assembly GCA_021813645.1 of Pseudomonadota bacterium. GTDB lineage: Bacteria > Pseudomonadota > Alphaproteobacteria > Rhodobacterales > Rhodobacteraceae > Solirhodobacter. The sequence continues at coordinate 4,002 of JAKAJW010000064.1, forward strand.
CTCTTATAGTTGAGTAGGAATTTTCGTTTCGGACGTCCCTTCGGTTGTGGCTATCCAGTTCACATTCTCGAGAGGAGCGTTTCATATGTCCGGAAAAGATATCCGCCGCACCTTCATGCGCAGATTTGCGGCATTCAGCAAACAAAGACGCATCGTTGCCTTTGCCATTGTCGCAAGCTTTGCGACACAAATCCTTGCAGCTGTTCTCTTCGGCCATTGGCTGCTGCACAGTCAGATCGGACCGCTGGGCAGGGCGGCGTTCGCCGGGATCGTCATGCTGTTCATTGGCACCCGGCTGCGCGGGCTCAACAATATCGTTCACGAGTGCTCGCATGCCACGTTCGCCGTCCAACGCGGGGACAACGCGTTATGCGGGCGGTTTTGCGCCGCGCTGATTCTGGGATGCTTCACCGACTACAGGGCGGACCATCTCACCCATCACGCCCATCTGGGCGACTATGCGCATGATCGCGACCTGCAGGGGATCCGGGCCCTGCGGCTCGAGGCGCCCTTGACGCTGCGCACCATTCTTCGCCACATCGTCACGCCGCTGCTCGGCCGGCATCTGCGCTATTACCTGCACCCGAATTTCTCGGCGCGCGATGGTAGGGTCTTTCTGGCGCTGAAACTCGGGCTGGTGGCCGCGGCGGCCGCGCTCGCCGTGCTGGCGCCGCTGACGGCATTGCTCTTCGTGGCGCTGCCCTATCTCTGGGTGTTCACCGCGCTCAACTATTGGACCGACTGCATCGACCACGCCGGGATCCTGGCCTCGGGCGACGAGTTGACGGCGTCGCGCAATGTGCGGGTGCCGGGCTGGCTGCGCGTGCTGCTGTTTCCGCGCAACGACTGCTTTCACCTCGTCCATCACCTGTTTCCGCAGGTTCCCTCTCAGCATCTTGGGGCCTGCCACCGGCAGCTTCTGGAAGATCCGGACTATCGCCGACAGGTCGGTGCGGCGCCGCCGGCGCGCCCGGTCAGGGCCGAGAAACGGCGCGACAGGATCTTGCGGCCGGCCGAAGCGGGGGGGCATGAAACTGTGATTTGAGTCCGGCGCGGCAATGCGGCTGTTTCCCCGGGCGGCAAATTCGCCGCATGCCGGACCGCATTGTCGCACCGCGAGAGACCGATACCGAAGGCAGGCGCGCCGTTGCGACATGCCCGTTGAAAGCTCGGCGACGGGTGTGATAACGCTTTCTAATTAGCAGAAAGCTGTGCTTATGACTTATTCGAAATCCTCGCGGGCCAGCGCTTCGGAAGAATCACAAGCGCTCAGCCGGCAGCGCGCGGCCGACTATCTGACCGAGGCATTGGCGACCGGCCGCACGCTCGACGTGGCGGTGGCGCTTTTCGACATCCAGCATGGCGGCGAAGCCGACCTGCGCGACTTCGGCTTGGGCTTCAACCTGCGGCTGGATGAGATCATGGACATCCTGGATGGCGCCAAGCTTCGGCTCGTGGCGGTGCCGGCGGAGCCGCAGACCAAATAGGCCGAAGCCGGCTTGGCCGGCGCGACGCCAGTGCCTCGCGGCGCCGGCGCCGCCGATGGCCGGGCCGGTGTCAGGACAGGCCGGCGATCTCGGCGAATTCGGCGCTCGACATCACATGGCAGTAGATCATGTTGATGACCTCGAGTTCCTTGTGATGCAACTCGTCCGATCCCGCGGCGCAGCAATCTTCCAGCACGATCACGGCGAAGCTTTCGTCGGCCAGGCTGCGGACGGTGGAAGAGACGCATTGATCGGTGAAGATGCCGGTGCAGACCACCGTCTTGATGCCGAGGTTGTGCAGGATCAGCCGCAGATTGGTGCCGGTCAGCGCGGAATCCGTGGTCTTGGTCACCACGATCTCATCGGCCAGCGGCGCAAGCGCGGGTACGATCTGCGAGGGCTGCTCGTCCTTCGGCAGCAGCAGATTGTTCCAGCCCGGCAGCTTCTGCGATAGCGAACGGTCGCGGCCGTCCTTGGTCTGGCAGGCGATGCGGGCGAACAGGCATTCGATGCCGGCGGCGCGCGCCTTGGCCAGCAGCGCCGCAGTGCGCGGAATGACCTGGTCGTGCATGCGCTGGTGAAACGGGGTCCAGGCGTCATAGGCGGCCTGCGCCGCGGGGGCGAGCATGTCGCGATCTGGCCGGGCCAGGTAGGTGTTCTGCACATCGATCACCAGAATGGCCGTTTCGGCCGGGTTCAGCACCGGTGTCTCGGGTTCCGGCGCATCGGCGTAGTAGATCGAGCGATAGGCGGTCTTCCAGGTCATGTCGGCCTCTCGGAGGGCGCGCGGCCGGGCCGCGCTTGGGGGGCGGTCTTCGCCGGCGCGGCGACAAATGCGGCGGCGGCAGGTGCGGCGCGAGGCTGGCGGAAAACTGTGGCGGGGTCCAGCGGCGCTTCGGCGCGTTGCCGCCGCGCCGTTCGTCGCGGCCACGTGGCGGGCGCCTGCCACGGTTTCGGGCGCCAGGGCGCCGGTTCGACCGATCAGGGGCGGGCGGGGCGATTTCCTCTGACTTTCGCCGCGCTGCGGCTATGATCGGCCGATGACGGGCGGTAGCGCACACGGGGCCCGTTTGGGACGCCGGCGGCGGCAAGGGGAGAGCGCATGAAGGGGCTGAAAGCGGAAGCCGCAGCGGAGTTGATCCCCGATGGGGCGAGTCTGCTGATCGGCGGCTTCATGGCAGTGGGCACGCCGGAACGGCTGATCGATGCGCTGATTGCGCGGCGGGCGGAAGGGCTGACGGTCATCGCCAATGACACGGCGATGCCGGGCAAGGGGATCGGCAAGCTGATCTCGGCCGGGGCGGTGAGACGGGCGGTGGTGTCGCATATCGGGCTGAACCCGGAGACCCAGGCGAAGATGCTCGCCGGTGAACTCGCGGTGGAACTGGTGCCGCAGGGCACGCTGGTGGAGCGGATCCGGGCCGGCGGCGTCGGGCTTGGTGGCGTGTTGACCCCGACCGGACTTGGCACCGAGGTGGAGGACGGCAAGCCGGTGATCGAGGTCGAGGGCCGGCGCTATCTGCTGGAGACGCCGATCCGGGCCGATTTCGCGCTGCTTGCCGCCTGGCAGGCCGATTATGTGGGCAATCTCTGCTATTCGCTGACCGCGCACAATTTCAACCCGGTGATGGCCCTGTCCGGCAAGACGGTGATCGCAGAGCCCGAGGCGATCGTGCCTGTGGGGGTGATCCCACCCGACGCGGTGAAGACGCCGGGCGTTCTGGTCGACCATCTGATCCTGCGGGAGTGAGGCCATGGAGGCAAAGGAGCTTATCGCCCGCCGGGTGGCGCAGGAGATCGCGCCGGGGATGCTGGTCAATCTCGGCATCGGCCTGCCGTCGCTGGTGGCGAATTTCGTTCCCGCCGAACGCGGGGTGTTCTTCCAGGCGGAAAACGGCGTCATCGGCCTAGGCGCCCGCCCGCCCGAGGGGATGCAGGACCCGCATCTGACCGATGCCGGCGGCGGCTTCGTCACCGCGGTGCCCGGCGCAGCCAGCATCGACAGCGCGATGAGCTTCGGGCTGATCCGCGGCGGCCATCTGGACATGACCGTGCTCGGCGGGCTGGAGGTCGACGAGGCGGGGATGCTGGCGAACTGGAAGGTGCCGGGCAAGATGGTTCCGGGCATGGGCGGCGCGATGGATCTGGTGACCGGGGCGGCGCGGGTCGTGGTGGCCATGCAGCATAGCGCCCGGGGCGGCTCGAAGATCGTGCCGAAATGCAGCCTGCCGCTGACCTCGCTGCGGCGGGTGAGCCTGGTGGTGACCGATCTGGCGGTGATCGAGCCGTCCGATGCCGGGCTGGTGCTGCGCGAACGCGCCCCGGGGGTGAGCGTCGCGGCGATCCGCGCCGCCACTGCCGCCCGGCTGATCGTGCCAGAAGAAGTGCCCGAGATGCGGCTGGGCTGAACCGCGCGGGGGCAGGCGGGGCGACGGGCGGCCGAAGCCGCCGCGGTCACACCGGGTTGTCGAGGTCGAACTGCCGGCTGGACTCGTCATAGCCGAACAGCTCGGCATAGCGCCCCCAGGAGATCGCCGCCCGTAGGGTCTGTTCCGCCTCGGCCTCGGACATATGGTCTTCGAGTTCCTCGGAAAAACGGGTGAAAGGGGCGCGGTGGCTCGGGCGTTCCTCCAGCACCCGGCGGATCAGCGCGGCGAGCGGTACATGGGCGCTGAGTTGGCCGGCGAACAGCCGCTTGCGCTGGTCGAGATCGGCGCCGGCGAAGAGCCGCCCGGCCTCGGTCAGCCGCACGTCACCGCTGTCCATCTCGGCGAAGCGCAGCAGTTGCAGCGTCTCGACGATCGGGAAGAGCTCGTCGGCCTCCATCTGCAGTGCCGCGGCGAGCTCGGGCAGGTCGGCCTTGCCGGCATAGGGCTCGGCCGCCAGCGCCTCGAGCAGGCCCGAGAGCACGTTGGTCGACACCCGCGGCAGCACCGTGCCGATGCCGGCGCCGTGCAGCCCTTCCGCCGGACGTTCGCGACGCTCCGCCGGGGCGCGCTCGGTCATCCGCGCGTAGATCGCCTCGACCATGTCGCGGAAGGCCGGATCCTGGCGCGAGCGCGGATGCGGCAGCGTCACCCGCAGCTCCGCCGCCACCCGGCCCGGATTGGCCGAGAAGATCAGGATGCGGTCGCAGAGCAGCACCGCCTCTTCGATGTTATGCGTCACCATCAGGATCGCGCGCACCGGCAGCCGGCCCTCCATCCAGAGGTCGATGAGATCGGTCCGCAGCGTCTCGGCGGTCAGCACGTCGAGGGCGGAGAAGGGCTCGTCCATCAGCATCAGACGGGGGTGGACGACCAGCGCCCGGGCGAAGCCCACGCGCTGGCGCATGCCGCCGGACAACTCCTTTGGATAGGCGCTCTCGAAGCCGTCGAGGCCGATCAGGTCGATCGCGGCCAGCGCCCGTTTGCGCCGTTCGGCCGCCGGCAGGCCCTGCGCCTCCAGGCCGAGCTCGACATTCTCCAGCACGGTGAGCCAGGGGAACAGCGCGAAGCTCTGGAACACCATCGACAGCCCCTCGCTGGGGCCGGCGATTGGCTTGCCGCACCATTCGGCGCGCCCCGACGTGGGCGGCACCAGCCCGGCGATGATGCGCAGCAAGCTCGACTTGCCCGAGCCAGACCGGCCGAGCAGGCCGACGATCTCGCCTTCGCGCAGGCTCAGGTTCACGTCATCGAGCACCAGATGGTCGGCGGTGCCGGTCTTGGCGTAGACCTGACGCAGCCCGGCGATCTCGACCAGCGGTGGCGTTTCGGCGGCGATGGGGCGGTCATGCAGCGTCATGGCAGGTCCTCCTAGTCGAGCCGCAGGCGGCGGGCGGCGTAGCCGTAGAGCGGGCGCCAGAACAGGCGGTTGAACAGCAGCACATAGGCAGACATCACCGCGATGCCGAGCACGATGCGCGGGTAGTCACCGGCCGTCGTCGCCGCCGCGATATAGGCGCCGAGCCCATGGGCGGAGACGGTATGATGGCCCCAGCTCGCCACCTCGGCGACGATGGCGGCGTTCCAGGCGCCGCCGCTCGCCGTGATGGCGCCGGTGACGTAATAGGGAAAGACGCCGGGCAGGATCACCTTGCGCCACCAGCCAGGGCCGCGGATGCGGAAGCTCGCCGCCGCCTCGCGCAGGTCGTTGGGGAAGGCGGCTGCGCCGGCGACGACGTTGAACAGGATATACCACTGGG
>JAKAJW010000405.1 GCA_021813645.1 Pseudomonadota bacterium
CGAACCTGACCGCCGCGCCCCCGGCGGCCGTGGCGGGCGGCGTCCCGAACCCCAGGCCGCGCAGGGCGCCGGTTCGGGCCGGCGGCGCCATGCCGGCTTGCGCGGCCGCCGGCGACAGGCTATCAGCCGCGGCTCAGGCTCCGGATTTCCGAGATGTCCCGCGGGACAGGGAGAGGGAAAGGGTGAGCCGTCACCCGAGGCCCAGGCGCCTCCCCTTGATTGAAAGACAGACATGACCGACCTCGCCGGCATCGCGCCGCCGCTTGCCGCGGCGCTTTCGGAACGCGGCTACGAAACCCTCACCGCCGTGCAACTGGCCGTGCTCGCCGAAGGCGTGGCCGGCCGCGACCTGCTGGTCTCGGCCCAGACCGGCTCGGGCAAGACGGTGGCCTTCGGCCTCGCCATCGCCCCCGACCTGCTCGCCGCCGACCCCCTGGCCGGCACCGCGCCGCTGCCGCCGGCGGCGGCGCCGCTCGCCCTGGTCGTCGCGCCGACGCGCGAGCTGGCGCTGCAGGTGCGTCGCGAATTCGAATGGCTCTATGCCGGGGCCGGCGCGGCGATCGCCTCCTGCGTCGGCGGCATGGACTACCGCGGCGAAAGGCGCGCGCTCGAACGCGGCGCCCATATCGTGGTCGGCACCCCGGGCCGGCTGCGCGACCATATCGAACGCGGCGCGCTCGACCTTTCAGGGCTGCGCGTCGTGGTGCTCGACGAGGCCGACGAGATGCTCGACCTCGGCTTCAGCGAGGATCTGGAATTCCTGCTCGCCGCGGCCCCGGCCGAACGCCGCGTGCTGATGTTCTCCGCCACCGTGCCGCCGGCGATCGAAGCCCTCGCCGCCAGTTTCCAGCGCGACGCGCTGCGGCTGCGGACCTCCGCCGAGACCCGCCAGCACGCCGACATCGACTATCAATGCTTCAGCGTCGCCCAGGGCGACCGCGAGCACGCGATCATCAACGTGCTGCGCTTCTACGAGGCGGAGCGGGCGATCGTCTTCTGCAAGACCCGGGCCGAGGTCGCGCATCTGCTGGGCCGGTTCCACAACCGCGGCTTTCAGGTGGTGGCGCTGTCGGGGGAACTGTCGCAGACCGAGCGGCTGCACGCGTTGCAGGCGGTGCGTGACGGCCGCGCCCGGATCTGCGTCGCCACCGACGTCGCGGCCCGCGGCATCGACCTGCCGGGGCTCGAACTGGTGATTCACGCGGATCTGCCGCAGAACCCCGAGGCGCTGCTGCACCGTTCCGGCCGCACCGGCCGGGCCGGGCGCCGGGGTGTCTCGGCGCTGATCGTCACCCCGCGCGACCTGAAGCGGGCGCAGCGGCTGCTGCAGGCGGCGAAGCTGCAGGCGAGCTGGGGGCCGGCGCCTTCGGCCGAGGCCGTGCTGCAACGCGACGAGGCGCGGCTGCTCGACGCCGCCGAACTCACCGGCGCAGTCGGCGAAGACGAGGCCTCGGCGGTCGCGGCGCTGACCGCGCGGCACGGGGCCGAGAGCCTGGCCGCCGCCTTCCTGCGACTCTGGCGCGCCGGGCGCTCGGCGCCGGAAGAGATCGCCTCGCTCGCCCCGCCGGCCGCCCCGGCGCCGGGGCAGAAGCGCGACCTGCAGGCCTTCGGCGAATCGGTCTGGTATTCGCTGTCGGCCGGCCACGAGGACCGCGCCGAGGCGCGCTGGATCCTGCCCAAGCTCTGCGACCACGGCCGCATCACCCGCGCCGAGATCGGCGCCATCCGGGTGCAGCGCAACCTGACCTTCATCCAGATCGCGGCCGCGGCCGCGCCGGCCTTCGAACAGGCGCTCGGCACGCCGATGCAGATCGAGCCGGGGCTGGAGCTGAGCCGGCTCGACACGGCGCCGAACCTGGAGCGGCCGCTGCCGCGCGGGCGCCTCGCCGAGGAGCGGTCCGCCCCCCGGCCGAAACGGCCGGCGCAACACACCCAACCCGAAGGCCGCGGCCGCGCCCCGCAGGACGCCCCCAGAAGCGGCCCGCGCGAAGCGCCCTGGAGCGCCCCGTCGAAAGCGCCGGCGAAATCGCCCGCCAAAGCCCCGTGGAAAGCCACGCGGGAGGCGGCACCGGACCGCGCCGCCGCCTACCAAGCCGCTACCCCCAAGGCCACCCCCGCCGAGGCGCCCTCGCCCGAAGCGGCGCCCGACGGTCGGCCGGCCAAGAAGCAGCGCTGGAGCGCCAAGCAGAAAGAGGCGCGTGCCGCCGCCCCGGACAAGGCCGAACGCGGCCCGGCTGCGAAGCCGAAACGCCCGGCCGGCGCCAAGACCGCGCAACCGGGCGGCAAATGGGGGGCGCCGCAGGGCGGTTCTCGCAAGGCCGCCTTTGGCAAGGGCGGCGACCGGCCGCCGCGCCACGGCGGCGGCAAGCCTGTCTCGGCGGGCCCGCGCAGCCGCTAGCCGGCTTCCCCTTGGCGGGCGGCGCTCAGGCCGCCAGCACCGCGCGCCGCCGCAGCAGCGCCTGGTGCAGCAGCATGCCGCCGATCATCGCCAGCACGAAGACGGTGCCGCCAAGCCCGCTCCAGCCCAGCGTCGCCAGCGCCGGGCCGGGGCAGAAGCCGGCCAGCGCCCAGCCCGCGCCAAACAGCGCCGAGCCGCCGATCAGCCGGGCGTCGATCACCTGCTCGGGCATGGGCGGGATCGGCGCGCCGAGCAGCGCCAGCCGCCGCCGCGCCGCGATCCGCCAGACCAGCACCATCGGCAGCACCGCGCCGCCCAGCACGAAGGCCAGCGTCGGATCCCAATGGCCGGCGACATCGAGCCAGCCCTGCACCCGGGCCGTGTCGGTCATGCCGGACACCAGGAGCCCAAGCCCGAACAACGCCCCCGACAGGGCGGAAACCAAGGCGCGCATCAGATCACTCCCAACAGATGGCGGGCGAGGAAGAACACGACCATGCCGGCCGCCAGATAGACCAGCGTCGCAACGATGCTGCGCGCCGAGAACCGCGACATGCCGCAGACCCCGTGGCCCGAGGTGCAGCCATTGGCCATCCGGGTGCCGAGCCCGACCAGCCCGCCCGCCAGCGCCATCAGCACCAGATCGTGCGAGGCATGGACGGCGGGCGCGCCGGTGACGGCGACCGCCGCCGCCGGCAGGCCGATCAGCCCGGCCAGGAAGGCCAGCCGCTCGCCGAGATTGCCGGCGCCGGTGCCGTCCACCACGCCGCCAAGGATGCCGCTGGCACCCAGGATGCGGCCATTGACCAAGAGCAGAAGCGCCGCGGCGGCGGCGATCATCAGCCCGCCGGCCAGGCCATAGGCCCAGGCTTGGGGAATATGGTTCCAGAGCATCGCAACCCATCCTTTCCGCCCGGATTGCCGTCCGGGCTTGGAATGGAATCTAGTCGCCCACCCTAACCATATGCAATTATTGGAGAAAAATAAGTCTGCGGTTCGCTATGCGGGGCCGGAAGGCGAACAGCAGCCCAGCCGGACCCGGCCCGGCGGAACCCGGTCGGCCCGGCGGGCCGAAACCGGAAAGATCTTCCCGCCGCGCCGCCACCGCTCTGGCCTGCCCCAGAGCCCCCCGGGGCCGCCCCAGCGGTTTCCCCGGGGCGGTCGGATGCCGCGGCGGCGCGCCGGCCCGTGTCAGGCGCGCACCAGCGCCTCGTAGTCCGTGACCATGTCCTTGGCCATCGCGCCCACCTCGAAGCGGTAGGGGCCGATCTCGCCCACCGGGGTCACCTCGGCGGCGGTGCCGGTCAGCCAGCACTGCTGGAAGCCCTCCATCTCGCCCGGGTCGATGTGCCGCTCGTGAACCGTCACCTGCTTGTCCTTCAGCATCCCGATCACCGTCTGCCGGGTGATGCCGTTCAGGAAGCTGTCGGCCAGCGGGGTATGCACCTCGCCGTCCTTGACGAAGAAGATGTTCGCCCCGGTCGCCTCGGCGACATAGCCGCGGTAGTCCATGAACAGCGCGTCGGAGCAGCCCTTGGCCTCGGCCGCATGCTTGGACATGGTGCAGATCATGTAGAGCCCGGCGGCCTTGGCCGCGGTCGGGATGGTCTCCGGCGAGGGCCGCTTCCACTTGGCGATGTCGAGCTTGGCGCCCTTCATCTTCGCATCGCCGTAGTAGTTGCCCCATTCCCAGCCGGCGACCGCCATCCGCACCGGGTTGCGCTTGGCCGAAACGCCCATGTCTTCGCCCGAGGCGCGCCAGGCCACCGCCCGCACATAGGCGTTGGACCAGCCGTTCGCCTTCAGCATGGCGTATTTGGCTTCCTCGATCTGGTCGACCGTATAGGGGATCGGCATGTCGAGCAGCTCGCCCGACTTCAGCAGCCGCGCCGAATGCTCGCGGCCCTTGAAGATCTTGTCATTGTAGCAGCGTTCCCCTTCGAAGACCGAAGAGGCATAGTGCAGCGCATGGGTCAGGATATGCACATTGGCGTCACGCCAGGGCACCAGCTTGCCGTCCATCCAGATCCAGCCGTCGCGATCGTCATAGGCTCCCGCCATCTTCCCCTCCTGGACCCCACGGCCCTTTTCTGAAAGTTGCGCCGATATGTCCGGTTCGGACACAATGTTGCGCGAATTCTGCGGCTCGGTAGCAATTGATTCTTGGAAAGTCAACAAGGCTGACATAAAATCGGCAAAGTGCCCAAAATTTGTGATCGTTAAGGAGGACAAATGGCAGAGGGCGGGGTCGGGCCGGTCGGCGGGGAAAATCTGCTGTTTTTGACCGACGAGCAACTGCGCAAGGGAATCGAGGCGATGTTCTTCGCCTATCGCGGCTTCACCGCCGATCCCGACCGGATCCTCGAGCGGCACGACTACGGCCGCGCGCATCACCGGGCCATGCATTTCATCCACCGCAGCCCCGGCACCACGGTGAACAACCTGCTGGCCATCCTCGGCGTCACCAAGCAGTCGCTGAACCGGGTCCTGCGCACGCTGATCGAGGACCAGCTGGTGGAAAGCCGGGTCGGCCGGCGCGACAAGCGCGAACGGCACCTGTTCCTCACCGAGAAGGGCGCCCAGCTCGAACGCGAGCTGTCCGAGGCGCAGCGCGGCCGGATGCGGGCGGCCTATCGCGCGGCAGGGCCGCAGGCGGTCGCCGGCTTCCGCCAGGTGCTGGAGGCGATGATGGAGCCGGAGATGCGGCGGCAATACATGACCCTGAAGGATGCCGGGGCATGAGCGGCGAGTCCGACATCCATCTGCTGATCGTCGACGACGACGAGCGGATCCGCGGCCTGCTGCAGAAGTTCCTCATCCGCAACGGCTTCCTGGTCACCGCCGCGCGCGATGCCGGCCATGCCCGCCGGCTGCTCGACGGGCTCGACTTCGACCTGATCGTGCTCGACGTGATGATGCCGGGCGAAGACGGCATCAGCCTGACCCGGGCGCTGCGCGGCCGGATGGCCACGCCGATCCTGCTGCTGACCGCCCGCGGCGAGACCGGCAGCCGGATCGAGGGGCTGGAGGCCGGCGCCGACGACTACCTGCCGAAGCCCTTCGAGCCGAAGGAACTGCTCTTGCGGATCAACGCCATCCTGCGCCGCGCGCCGGCGCCGCGCGCGGTGGAGACCGGCCCGAAGGTGCTCAACCTCGGCCCGGTCCGCTACGAGGTGGAGCGCGGCGAACTCTGGCGCGGCACCGAGCAGATTCGGCTGACCGCCACCGAGGCGGCGCTGATGCGCATCTTCGCCGCCCAGCCCGGCGCGGCGGTCAGCCGCGAGAAGCTGGTGGCCGATCTCGGCCGCGACGACGGCCAGGCCACGGCGCGCGCGGTCGACGTGCAGATCACCCGGCTCAGGCGCAAGATCGAGGCCGATTCGAAACAGCCGCGCTATCTGCAGACGGTGCGCGGCTCGGGCTATATGCTGGCACCCGATTGAGCCGCCCCGCCGGAGCCCCGCGATCCTAACGACGGCGGCCCGAACGAAGGCGGCCCGAACGACGGCGGCCCGAACGACGGGCCGATCAGACCTGACGGATCAGACAGGAGCGCGCGATGGCGACGGCGGTCTATACCCATGCGGCGAGCCACGCCCATCTCACCCCGCCCGGCCATCCCGAACGGGTCGGCCGGATCGCGGCGGTGGAGCGGGCGCTGGCCGGCATCCCCGGGCTCGACCGCCGCGCCGCGCCGCTGGGCGCCGAGGCGGAGATCCTGCGCTGCCATCCGGCCGACTATCTCGCGGCGGTGAAGGCGGCGGTGCCGCGCTCGGGCTTCGCCACGCTCGACGCCGACACTTTCCTGTCGCCCGGTTCGCTCGACGCCGCGCGCCATGCCGTGGGCGGGATCTGCGCCGCGGTCGAGGCGGTGCTGGCGGGCGAGGTGGCCAATGCCTTCGTCGCCTGCCGGCCGCCGGGCCATCATGCCGAACGGGCGCGGGCGATGGGCTTTTGCCTGTTCGGCACGGCGGCGATCGGCGCCAAGCACGCGCTCGACGCGCAGGGTCTCGGCCGGGTCGCGGTGCTCGACTTCGACGTCCATCACGGCAACGGCACGCAGGACCTGTTGTGGGACGAGCCGCGGGCGATGTTCGTCTCCTCGCATCAGATGCCGCTCTATCCCGGCAGCGGCGCGGCCTCCGAACGCGGCGCGCATGGCCAGATCGTCAACCTGCCGCTGCCCCCCGGTTCCGGCGGGGCCGCGATGCGGGCGGCCTGGGAAGGCGCCCTGGCTCAGGTCGAGGCCTTCGCGCCGGAACTGATCCTGGTCTCCGCCGGCTTCGACGCCCATGCCGCGGATCCGCTGGCCAATCTGGCTTGGGAAGAGGCGGATTTCACCTGGATCACCCAGGCGATCTGCGACCTTGCCGCGCGGGTCTGCGGCGGGCGGGTGGTCTCGACACTGGAAGGCGGATATGATCTGGACGCCCTGGGCGCCAGCGCAGCCGCCCATGTGCAGGTCTTGAAGGAGGCGGGCGGATGACGAAGCCGGTGGCGGAGATGAGCTTCGAAGAGGCGATGGCGGCGCTCGAGCAGGTGGTCACCCGGCTGGAGCGCGGCGACGTGCCGCTGGAGCAGTCGATCACGCTCTACGAGGAAGGCGCCGCGCTGAAGGCGCATTGCGCCGCCAAGCTGAAAGCCGCCGAGGAGAAGGTGGAGAAGATCCGCCTCGCCGAGGGCCGCGCCGCGGGGACCGAGCCGGCGGAAGGCCTCTGAGATGTTCGTCACCGTCCTGGCCGAGGATGCCGCCCGGGTGCAGGGCCGGCTGGAGGCCGCGCTGGCCGACCGCGCCGCGCTGCCGCTGATCGAGGCGATGCGCTATGCGGTGCGCGGCGGCAAGGGCCTGCGCGGCTTCCTGGTGATGGAGGGCGCCCGGCTGCACGGGCTCGACCCGGCGCGGGCGCTGCCGGCGGCGGCGGCGGCCGAGGCGCTGCATGCCTACAGCCTGGTGCATGACGACCTGCCGGCGATGGACGACGACGATCTGCGCCGCGGCCAGCCCACCGTGCATGTGCGCTGGGGCGAGGCGACCGCGATCCTGGCCGGCGACGCGCTGCAAAGCCTGGCCTTCGAATTGCTCACCGATCCCGTTCTGGGCGCGGCCGAGGTGCGGCTGGCGCTGGTCGCCGGTCTGGCGCGCGCCGTCGGCGCCGAGGGCATGGTGCTCGGCCAGGCGCTCGACATGGCGGCCGGGGCCGCCGCCGCGCCGCTCGGCCTGGACGAGATCACCCGGCTGCAGCAGGCCAAAACCGGCGCGCTGATCGGCTGGTCGGCCGAGGCCGGCGCGCTGATCGCCGGCACCGATCCGGCGCCGCTCGCCGCCTTCGCCCGGGCGCTCGGCCTCGCCTTCCAGATCGCCGACGACATCCTCGACGTCACCGGCGACGCCGCCAAGGCCGGCAAGCGGCTGCAAAAGGACGCCGCCGCCGGCAAGGCCACCTTCGTCTCGCTGCTCGGCCTCGAGGGCGCCCATGCCCGCGCCAAGGCGCTGGTCGAAGAGGCCGAGGCGGCGCTGGCCCCCTATGGCGCGGCGGCTGACACCTTGCGGCATTGCGCGCGCTTCGTTATTGCGCGCGAGATGTGACGCTCGGAAGGCCCGAGATGACCGACAGACCCGCAACCCCGCTGCTCGACCGCGTGACGGTCCCCGCCGACCTCAAGGCGCTGTCCGACCGCGAGCTGCACCAGCTCGCCGACGAGCTGCGGGCCGAGACGATCTCGGCCGTCTCGGTCACCGGCGGCCATCTCGGCGCCGGGCTCGGCGTGGTCGAACTGACGGTGGCGCTGCATGCCGTGTTCGACACCCCGCGCGACAAGCTGATCTGGGATGTCGGCCACCAGGCCTATCCGCACAAGATCCTCACTGGCCGGCGCGACCGCATCCGCACGCTGCGCCAGGAAGGCGGGCTGTCGGGCTTCACCAGACGCTCGGAAAGCCCCTACGACCCGTTCGGCGCGGCGCATAGCTCCACCTCGATCTCGGCCGCGCTCGGCTTCGCGGTGGCGCGCGACCTCGGCGCCGAAGGCGTCGGCGACGCCATCGCGGTGATCGGCGACGGCTCGATGTCGGCCGGCATGGCCTTCGAGGCGATGAACAACGCCGGCCATCTGAACAAGCGGCTCTTCGTCATCCTCAACGACAACGACATGTCGATCGCCCCGCCGGTGGGCGCGCTGTCCTCCTATCTGTCGCGGCTCTATGCCGGCCTGCCGTTCCAGGAACTGCGGGCGGTGGCCAAGGGCGCGGTCGCCTTCCTGCCCGAGCCGTTCCAGGAAGGTGCCCGCCGCGCCAAGGAAATGCTCAAGGGCATGACCGTCGGCGGCACCCTGTTCGAAGAGCTCGGCTTTTCCTATGTCGGGCCGGTGGACGGCCACGACCTCGACCAGCTGCTGCCGCTGCTGCGCACGCTGCGGGCGCGGGCGACCGGGCCGATGCTGATTCATGTCATCACCAAGAAGGGCAAGGGCTACGCCCCGGCCGAGACCGCCTCTGACAAGGGCCATGCCACCGGCCGCTTCGACGTGCTGACCGGGGTCCAGGTCAAGGCGCCGTCGAACGCGCCTTCCTATACCAAGGTCTTCGCCCGCGCCCTGCTGCGCGAGGCCGAGGTGGAGCCGAAGATCGTCGCTGTCACCGCGGCGATGCCCGACGGCACCGGGCTCAACCTCTTCGCCGAACGCTTCCCGAAACGCTGCTTCGACGTCGGCATCGCCGAGCAGCATGCGGTGACCTTCTCGGCCGGCCTCGCCGCCGCCGGGCTGAAGCCGTTCTGCGCGATCTATTCCACCTTCCTGCAGCGCGGCTACGACCAGGTGGTGCATGACGTGGCGATCCAGCGCCTGCCGGTGCGCTTCGCCATCGACCGCGCCGGCCTCGTCGGCGCCGACGGTGCGACCCATGCCGGCGCCTTCGACGTGGCCTTCCTCGCGAACCTGCCCGGCATGGTGGTGATGGCGGCGGCCGACGAGGCCGAGCTGATGCATATGGTGGCCACCGCCGCGGCGCATGACGAGGGTCCGATCGCCTTCCGCTATCCGCGCGGCGAAGGTGTCGGCGTCGAGCTGCCGGAGCGCGGCACGCCGCTCGAGATCGGCCGCGGCCGGTTGATCCGCGCGGGCGCGCGGGTGGCGCTCTTGTCGTTCGGCACCCGGCTGGCCGAGGTGACCAAGGCGGCCGAGAACCTCGCCCAGCGCGG
>JAKAJW010000198.1 GCA_021813645.1 Pseudomonadota bacterium
ATGGTGCAGAGTTCCTCGGCCCGGGTGATGCCGACATAGGCGAGCCGGCGCTCTTCCTCGAGCCCCTTCAGCCCACTCTCGTCCATCGACCGCTGCGAGGGAAACAGCCCGTCCTCCCACCCTGGCAGGAAGACCGCCGGGAACTCCAGCCCCTTGGCCGCGTGCAGCGTCATGATCGACACCTTCGCCTCGGCCTCGTCGCTGTCATTGTCCATGATCAGCGCGACATGCTCCAGGAAACCCTGGAGATTGTCGAAGCTTTCCAGCGCCTTGACCAGTTCCTTGAGGTTGTCGAGCCGGCCCGGCGCCTCGGGCGTCTTGTCGTTCTGCCACATCGCGGTGTAGCCGGATTCCTCCAGGATGGTTTCGGCCAGCTCGATGTGGTTGTGCCCCTCGCGAAGCGTGATCGCGTGCCAGCGGGCAATGCCGGCAAGGAGGGCGCGCAGCTGACCGGCGCCCTTGCCGGTGATGCCCCCCTCGGCAAGCAGGATGCCGGCGCCCTCGAACAGCGTCACCCCATGCTTGCGAGCGGCGCGCTGGATCTCTTGCTGCGCCTTGTCGCCGAGGCCACGCTTGGGCGTGTTCACCACCCGCTCGAAGGCCAGATCGTCGTCGAGCGAGACCGCGAGGCGGAAATAGGCCATGGCGTCGCGAATCTCGAGCCGTTCGTAGAAGCGCGGGCCGCCGATCACCCGATAGGGCAGGCCGATGGTCAGGAAGCGATCCTCGAAGGCCCGCATCTGGTGGCTGGCACGGACCAGGATCGCCATGCCGTCGAGCGAAAGCGGTGGCGCGCCGCGGCTGCCGCGGCTCAGCCGCTCGACCTCCTCGCCAATCCAGCGCGCTTCCTCCTCACCGTCCCAGTGGCCGATCAGGCGGACCTTCTCGCCCTCGGCGAGCTCGGTCCACAGCTCCTTGCCGAGCCGCCCGGCATTGCCCCGGATCACCCCGGAGGCGGCGGCGAGAATATGCGGGGTGGAGCGGTAGTTCTGTTCGAGCCGGACCACTTTGGCGCCGGGAAAATCCTTTTCGAACCGCAGGATGTTGCCCACCTCCGCGCCGCGCCAGCCGTAGATCGACTGGTCGTCGTCGCCGACGCAACAGATGTTCTTATGCGCCTGGGCCAGCAGCCGTAGCCAGAGATACTGGGCGGTGTTGGTGTCCTGGTATTCGTCGACCAGAATGTAGCGCAGCCAACGCTGATACTGGGCCAGGATGTCGGGATGCGCCTGGAAGATCGTGACCATGTGCAAGAGCAGGTCGCCGAAATCCACCGCGTTCAGCGTCTTCAGCCGGTCCTGATAGGCGGAGTAGAGCTCGGTGCCGCGGTGGTTGAAGGCGGCGGCCTCGGCCGAGGGCACCTTTTCCGGCGTCCAGGCGCGGTTCTTCCAGGCGTCGATCAAACCGGCCAGCTGCCGGGCGGGCCAGCGCTTCTCGTCGATATCGGCCGCCGCGATGACCTGTTTCATCAGGCGCAGCTGATCGTCGGTGTCGAGAATCGCGAAGGAGGTCTTCAAACCGACCAGCTCGGCATGGCGCCGCAACATCCTGACGCAGATCGAGTGGAAGGTGCCCATCCAGGGCATCCCCTCGACGGTGGCGCCGAGCAGCCGGCCGACGCGGTCCTTCATCTCGCGCGCGGCCTTGTTGGTGAAGGTCACCGCGAGGATCTCGTTCGGCCGCGCCCGGCCCGTGTTCAGCAGATGCGCGATCCGCGCAGTCAGCGCCTTGGTCTTGCCGGTCCCCGCGCCGGCCAGCATCAGCACCGGACCGTCCAGCGCCTCCACCGCGGCGCGCTGCGCGGGGTTCAGATCGTCAAGATAGGGCGCCGGGCGCGCCTGGATCGCGCGCACCGAAAGCGGCAGCGCCGCCGCTGCCTCGAAAGCGTCCTGTTCGTCCCGGCCGTTCATGGCGCCAGTCTAGCGGGGTTCCGCCGGGAGTTAAAGAATTGTTCGCCGATTGTTCGCCGCCGTTTTCAACTCGCCGCGAGCCGGACTAACGCTTCGCGCGCGGCGTGCTAGACAGATCGCGACCGCAGTTCGCGGCCATGCGCAAGCCCCACCCATAGGGAGTTCAGGGACATGTTGAAGACAGTCGCACTCGCCACCGCCATCGCCGTCGGAGTGTCCGGCGCGGCGGCCGCCAAGATCGTGAGATGGTCTGCCAATCTCGATGCGGCGCAGGAGGTCGGCGTCAAGGTGCCGGTCGCCGGCGCCAAGGGCACCGCCACCGGCACGCTGAACACCGTGACCCGCAAGCTGACCTGGGACGTGACCTGGTCCGGCCTGTCCGGCCCGGCCGATGCCATGCATTTCCACGGCCCCGCCCCCAAGGGCAAGGACGCCCGCGTGGTGGTCAACATCGGCAAGGACTCCGGCCTGAAGAGCCCCTCGAAGGGCAGCACCAAACTGAGCGCGAAGGGCGTGAAGGAACTCGAGGAGGGCCTGCTCTACGTGAACGTCCACACCAAGGAGAACCCCGGCGGCGAGATTCGCGGCCAGGTGGAAGTGGTGAAATAGCGCCCGCGTCGCGGCGGCGTCGGGGGATGCCGCCGCGACAGCAGGCCGCTGCAAATCTTTCGCAGCGCGGTTGCGCATCCCCTTGCGCTGCACTGCAGCACCCCTAAAGTGACGCGGTCTGGCATCCTGCACTGGGGGAGCGTATGGCCGAATTCCGCAAGATTCTCGTCGCCAATCGGGGCGAGATCGCCATCCGCGTGATGCGGGCCGCGAACGAACTCGGCAAGAAGACGGTCGCCGTCTATGCCGAAGAGGACAAGCTTTCCCTCCATCGGTTCAAGGCCGACGAGGCCTATCGCATCGGCGAAGGCCTGGGGCCGGTCGCCGCCTATCTGTCGATCCCCGAGATCATCCGCGTGGCGAAGATGTCGGGCGCGGATGCGATCCATCCGGGCTATGGCCTGCTGTCGGAAAACCCGGACTTCGTCGAGGCTGTCACCAAGGCCGGCCTCACCTTCATCGGCCCGAAGGCCGAGACGATGCGCGCCCTCGGCGACAAGGCCTCGGCCCGGCGGGTGGCGATCGCCGCCGGCGTGCCGGTGATTCCGGCGACCGAGGTGCTGGGCGACGATTTCGACGCCATCCGCAAGGAGGCGGCCGAGATCGGCTATCCGCTGATGCTGAAGGCTTCCTGGGGCGGCGGCGGGCGCGGCATGCGGCCGATCAACGGACCCGAGGAACTGGCCGACAAAGTGCGCGAGGGCCGGCGCGAGGCGGAAGCCGCCTTCGGCAACGGCGAGGGCTATCTGGAGAAGATGATTCTCCGCGCCCGTCACGTCGAGGTGCAGCTTCTGGGCGATATGCACGGCAATCTCTACCACCTCTACGAGCGCGACTGCACCGTCCAGCGGCGCAACCAGAAGGTCGTGGAGCGGGCCCCGGCGCCCTATCTGACCCCCGAGCAGCGGGCGGAGATCTGCGAACTGGGCCTCAAGATCGGCCGGGCGGTGAGCTATCAGAACGCCGGCACCGTCGAGTTCTTGATGGATATGGACTCGGGCAATTTCTACTTCATCGAGGTGAACCCCCGGGTCCAGGTCGAGCATACCGTCACCGAAGAGGTGACCGGCATCGACATCGTCCAGGCACAGATCAAGGTTGCCGAAGGCAAGTCGATCGCCGAGGCGACCGGCGTGCCGAGTCAGGCCGAGGTGCGGCTGTCGGGCCATGCGCTGCAATGCCGGGTGACCACCGAGGATCCGCAGAACAACTTCATCCCCGACTACGGCCGCATCACCGCCTACCGCTCGGCCACCGGCATGGGCATCCGGCTCGACGGCGGCACCGCCTATGCCGGCTCGGTCATCACGCGCTATTACGATTCGCTGCTGGTCAAGGTCACCGCCTGGGCGCAGACGCCGGAGCAGGCGATCGCCCGGCTCGATCGGGCACTGCGCGAGTTCCGGGTGCGTGGGGTCTCGACCAACATCGCCTTCGTCGAAAACCTGCTGAAGCACCCGACCTTCCTCGACAACACCTATACGACGAAGTTCATCGACACGACGCCGGACCTGTTCCGCTTCTCCAAGCGGCTCGACCGGGCGACCAAGATTCTCACCTACATCGCCGACATCACGGTGAATGGCCATCCCGAGACCGCCGGCCGGCCGAAGCCGCCGGCCGAGGCCAAGGCGCCGAAACCGCCCACGCCGATGACCGACACGCCGGCCTTCGGGACGCGGAACTTGCTGGAGCAGGAAGGTCCCCAGGCGGTCGCGGACTGGATGAGCCGGCAGAGCAAGCTGTTGCTCACCGACACCACGATGCGCGACGGCCACCAGTCGCTGCTGGCCACACGGATGCGCTCGATCGACATGATCCGGGCAACGCCGGCCTATGCCGCCAATCTGCCCGGCCTCTTTTCCGTCGAATGCTGGGGCGGCGCCACTTTCGACGTGGCTTACCGCTTCCTGCAGGAATGCCCCTGGCAGCGGCTTCGCGACATCCGCGAGCGACTGCCGAACGTGATGACCCAGATGTTGCTGCGCGCCTCGAACGGCGTCGGCTACACCAACTACCCCGACAATGTGGTGCAGGCCTTCGTCGCCCGGGCCGCGAAGACCGGAGTGGACGTGTTCCGCGTCTTCGACTCGCTCAATTGGGTCGAGAACATGCGGGTGGCGATGGACGCGGTGATCGAGGCCAACAAGCTCTGCGAAGCGGCGATCTGCTACACCGGCGACATCCTCGATCCGGCGCGCGCGAAGTATGACCTGAAATACTACGTCGGCATGGGCAAGGCGCTGCGCGACGCCGGCGCGCATGTGCTGGGCCTGAAGGACATGGCCGGGCTGCTGAAACCCGCCTCGGCCGCCGTCCTCGTGAAGGCGCTGAAGGAAGAAGTCGGCCTGCCGATCCACTTCCACACTCACGACACCTCGGGCATAGCCGCCGCCACCATCCTGGCCGCCGCCGATGCCGGGGTGGATGCGGTGGACGCGGCGATGGACGCCTTCTCGGGCGGCACCTCGCAGCCCTGCCTGGGCTCGATCGTCGAGGCGTTGCGGAACACCCCGCGCGATACCGGGCTCGACATCGGCGCGATCCGACGGATCTCGAACTATTGGGAGCAGGTCCGCGCGCAATATGCCGCCTTCGAGTCCGGCCTGCCGGCACCCGCCTCCGAGGTCTATCTGCACGAGATGCCGGGCGGCCAGTTCACCAACCTGAAGGCCCAGGCACGCTCGCTCGGCCTCGAGGAGCGCTGGCACGAGGTCGCCCAGACCTATGCCGACGTGAACCAGATGTTCGGCGACATCGTGAAGGTCACGCCGTCGTCCAAGGTGGTGGGCGACATGGCGCTGATGATGGTGGCCCAGGGGCTGACCCGGGCGCAGGTCGAGGATCCGGCCGTCGAGGTCGCCTTCCCCGACTCCGTCGTCGACATGATGAAGGGCAACCTCGGCCAGCCGCCGGGCGGCTGGCCCGCGGCACTCCAGAAGAAGGTGCTGAAGGGCGAGGCGCCGGTGTCCGACCGGCCCGGCAAGCATCTGCCCGCTGTCGATCTGGAGGCGACCCGCGCGCAACTGTCGAAGGAACTCAACGGCTTCCAGGTCGACGACGAGGACCTGAACGGCTATCTGATGTATCCGAAGGTCTTCCTCGACTACATGGGGCGCCACCGCAACTATGGCCCGGTGCGCACCCTGCCGACCCGGACCTTCTTCTACGGCATGGAGCCGGGCGAGGAGATCTCGGTCGAGATCGACCCCGGCAAGACGCTGGAGATCCGGCTGCAGGCCGTGGGTGAGCCCCATGAGGACGGAGACGTGCGGGTGTTCTTCGAACTGAACGGCCAGCCGCGGGTGATCCGGGTGCCGAACCGGCTCATCAAGTCCACCGCCGCCGCGAAGCCCAAGGCGCAGGAAGGCAACCCCGCCCATGTCGGCGCGCCGATGCCGGGGGTGATCGCATCGGTCGGCGTCACGCCGGGCCAGCATGTGGCGGCGGGCGACCTGCTGCTGACCATCGAGGCGATGAAGATGGAGACCGGTATCCATGCCGACCGCGCCGCCACGGTGAAAGCGGTGCTGGTGACGCCCGGCGCGCAGGTCGACGCGAAGGATCTGCTGGTGGAATTCGACTGAGCCCACGCGTGCCGGCGCGTCCCGCGTGGCGAGCCGGCACGGCGGTGGGCAGAGACGACAATCCGAGACGTGGTGGAGGGCTGCCCTACGGCGGCTTTCCCGGACCGGCGACCAAGGGAGACAGCCGTGCTGCACATCACTCCGATCTATGCGGGGCTGCTTGCCCTGATCTTCGTGGCGCTCTCTCTCCGGGTCATCGGCGGGCGGCTGGCGGCCGGCGTCGGCCTTGGCGACGGCGGCGACGCCGACCTGTTCC
Organism: Pseudomonadota bacterium; assembly: GCA_021813645.1. Taxonomy (GTDB): domain Bacteria; phylum Pseudomonadota; class Alphaproteobacteria; order Rhodobacterales; family Rhodobacteraceae; genus Solirhodobacter. Next base: position 6,363 of record JAKAJW010000198.1, read on the forward strand.
GCCGCATCCGGGTGCAGGGCAATTTCGCCGAATATGCGCCGATGGGGCTGCTGATGCTCGCGATCGCCGAGTTGCAGGGCGCCGGGCCGGCCTGGCTGAACGGTTTCGGGACGATGCTGGTCGCCGGCCGGCTGGCCCATGCCATCGGCCTCGGCGCCAGTCCGCAGATCGCGCCGCTGCGCGGCGGCGGCATGATGCTGACCTTCATCGCCATTGCCGGGCTGGGTCTGCTGTGCCTCGCCCGGGCCCTCGGCTAGGCCGCAAGCGCGATCCTGGCCGCCGCGATCCAGCGTGTCGGGCCCCGGCGCCTTTGCCGGCTTGCGCGCGGCCCGGCGCGGCGGAGACCGGCCGCATCCTGGCCGGCTTCGACGCTTTGGAGGATGCCGCGCGCCGGCTCTGCCTTCGGGCAGGGGCCGCGGAGGCCGACTTGGCGGCCGGCCCACCGCCCCGCCTCCGGCCCGAGCGGACGTTTCGCCCAGCACGGCCGCCGACGCTGCCCGCTGCGCCGCTTATGCTGCGCCATCCGCTCTGAGCCGTTGCGCTGCGGCACAACCGCCCGAGAATGCGGCTTTCGACAGGATCGGTGGGCTTTCGACTTGCCCGACGCAGCGCGGATGCGCAGATGGGATAGGTTGAACACGCGGAGCCCAGAATGCTTGACCTGCTGATCGATCCGGCCGTCTGGCTGTCCTTCCTGACCCTGACGGTGCTGGAGGTGGTGCTTGGCGTCGACAACGTGATCTTCATCTCGATCGCCGCCACCCGCCTGCCGCGCGGCCAACGGGCGCGGGCGCGCGTCGTCGGGCTGGCCGGAGCGCTGGTGCTGCGGGTCGCGCTGCTGTTCTCGATCACCTGGATCATGTCGCTCGCCCATCCCTTCGCGACGATCGCGGGCTTCGCGCTCGCCTGGCGCGACGTGATCCTGCTGCTCGGCGGGATGTTCCTGATCTGGAAGGCCACCACCGAGATCTTCGCCGAGGTCGAGGGCGACGCCCATGCGCCCCATGCCGCGACGAAAACCAGCTTCTGGGGCACCATCGTCCAGATCATGGTGCTCGACCTGGTCTTTTCGCTCGACAGCGTGATCACCGCCGTCGGCATCGCCGATCACATCGAGGTGATGGTGGCCGCCGTGGTCATCGCCATCCTGATCATGATGGTCGCCTCCGAGCCGATCGCCAATTTCATTGAGGGCCATCCCTCGACCAAGATGCTGGCGCTCGCCTTCCTGGTCATGGTCGGCATGGCGCTGGCGGCGGACGGGATGCACTATCACATCGACCGCGGCTTCATCTATGCCGCGATGATCTTCGCCGGCGGGGTCGAAACGTTGAACCTGTTGCGCCAGCGGCGGCGCGGTTGAACCCTAGGGACAGCGATAGAGCGATCCGGTCACCTGCCGCACGCGGTTGCTGCGGAGCTTGCTGAGCCAGGTGACATCGGTCGCCCCCAGCCGCCCTCCCACCGTGATCACCCGCGCCTCGGCCGCGCCCAGATCGCTGCCCGAGCGCGTGATCGAGCCGAGGAAGCTGCAATCGGTCACCTGCGCGGGATCCGCCACCTGGACCTTGGCGAGCGCCGCACCGGGGGACGCCGCCAACGAAACCACGACGGCTACGGGCCAAGCCATGCTTTCCATCGGTCTTCTCCAGACGCCGAGGCCGCACGAACGGCGCCTCGACAGGGCGGAAAATAGCATGCGGCCCCGGCCGCCGCAGCCCTCGCCGAGAGCTGCACGCCGGGAAGTGATCGGTCGCGAAATTTCCCCTTGCGATGCCCGCGACGAGCTTATATGTCACCGCTCACCCAAGGACGCGGGCGTAGCTCAGGGGTAGAGCACAACCTTGCCAAGGTTGGGGTCGAGGGTTCGAATCCCTTCGCCCGCTCCAATGAAAAAAGGCCTCCGAGCGATCGGGGGCCTTTTCATTTTCGGCCAGCGGCGGCACGGAAGCGGCGGCAAGCCGGGCCCGCCTGGCGCCGGCCGGCCCCGGGCGGCAGGCGTCGCGCAGATAGACAGGCCGGGCGGGCCGTGAAAGATTGCGCGGCGGAGCGCGAGGGCTCCCTGCCCGCCGGGCAGCCGACAGGGAGGGAAGAATGCCGGAGAGCTGTTTCGAGATTCTGGATCCGCGGTTCCGCCGCCTGCATATCGGGAGCGCTCGGCTCGACCGACTCTACGACGGCTGCCGCTGGGCCGAGGGCCCGGCCTATTTCCCGGCGATGCGCTGCCTGATCTGGTCGGACAATCCCAACAACCGGATGCTGCGCTACGACGAATGCAACGGCACCGTCTCGGTGTTCCGCCAGCCTTCGAACTTCTCGAACGGCAATACGGTGGACCGTTCGGGCCGGCTGGTCAGCTGCGAGCACGGCGGCCGCCGGGTGACACGGACCGAGGCCGACGGCAGGCTGACCGTCATCGCCGACCGGCACGCTGGCAAGAAACTGAACAGCCCGAACGACGTGGTGGTGAAGTCGGACGGCTCGATCTGGTTCACCGACCCGACCTACGGCATCGATTCGGACTACGAAGGCTACAAGGCGCCTTCGGAGCAGAAAGGCAGCCTCGTCTACCGGGTCGATCCCGACAGTGGCGAAGTCGCCGCGGTCGCCGACGATTTCGTGCAGCCGAACGGGCTCGCCTTCTCGCCCGACGAAAGCCTGCTCTACGTCGCCGACACCGGCGCCACCCACAGCGAGAACGGGCCGCGGCACATCCGCAAATTCGCGATCGGCAAAGGCGGCAAGCTGAAGGACAAGGGCGTCTTCGCCGAATGCACCGCCGGCCTCTTCGACGGCTTCCGACTGGACGCCGAGGGAAGGGTTTGGACAAGCGCGGCGGATGGCGTGCATTGCTACGATCCGGACGGCACGCTGATCGGCAAGATCAAGGTGCCGGAAGTGGTCGCCAACCTCTGCTTCGGCGGGCCGGCGCGCAACATGCTCTACATCTGCGGCACCACCTCGCTCTATGCGGTGCGGATGCCGGTGAACGGCGCCAAGACTTTCTGAGCGTCGCCGCGTTTCGGCGCAGGGGGCGCGGCGCTTGGGGCGGGCCGGCCGGCGCCGCCGCCAGCGCCGGGTTCCGCAAAACGTGATGCAGCGCAGCGCCGCCGGCGTGGCATGCCGGCGCGGCCCCATTTGACCGCCCGGCCCCGATGCGAATCGCCCTCTGCCTGCTTCTTGCCGCCGCGCTGCCGGCCTCGGCCATCGGCCAGGCCG
>JAKAJW010000047.1 GCA_021813645.1 Pseudomonadota bacterium
GAGACCTTCTACTCGATCGGCGGCGGCTTCGTGCTGACCGCCGCCGAACAGGAGGCGGCCCGCAGCCTGGCCGCCGATCCGCGCCGTGCCGAGGCGCGCTCGCCGGTGCCCTACCCGTTCCAGAGCGCGGCCGAGATGCTGGCGATGGCGGCGCGCTCCGGCCTGTCGATCGCGCAGATGAAACGGGCGAACGAACGCTGCTTCCGCTCCGAGGCCGAGATCGAGGCCGGCCTCGCCCGGCTCTGGCAGGCGATGGCCGCCTGTATCGACCGCGGACTGAGCACCCCCGGCATCCTGCCCGGCGGGCTGAATGTCCGCCGCCGCGCGCCGGCGCTCCATGCGAGCCTGCAGGCCGAACGCGGGCTGAACCTGACCGCGCCGCATACGATCAACGACTGGATGTCCTGCTACGCCATGGCGGTGAACGAAGAGAACGCCGCCGGCGGCCAGGTCGTCACCGCGCCGACCAACGGCGCGGCCGGGGTGGTTCCGGCGGTGATCCGCTACTGGCTCGACCACGTGCCGGGGGCGAGCCCGGCGCGGGTCGGAGAGTTCCTGCTGACCGCCGCGGCGATCGGCGGGCTGGCCAAGCACAACGCCTCGATCTCGGGCGCCGAATGCGGCTGCCAGGCCGAGGTCGGCTCGGCCTCGGCGATGGCCGCGGCCGGGCTCGCCGCGGTGCTGGGCGGCACCCCAGAGCAGGTCGAGAACGCCGCCGAGATCGCGCTCGAGCATCATCTGGGCATGACCTGCGATCCGGTGAAGGGCCTCGTCCAGGTCCCCTGCATCGAACGCAACGGTCTTGGCGCGATCAAGGCGGTCTCGGCCGCCTCATTGGCGCTCAGGGGCGACGGCAAGCACCTCGTCAGCCTCGACGCCTGCATCGAGACGATGCGCCAGACCGGCCACGACATGCACGAGAAATACAAGGAAACCTCGCTCGGCGGCCTCGCTGTCAACGTGCCGAACTGCTGAACCTGGAACCGCGCCGCCGCAGCAGCAGCGGCTAACGATCCCTTAGCCAATTGGGCAAGAGTTCCAAAATGTCGCCATCATGCTGACGAGACCCCGAATCAATATTAGGGACAATTTGAACCCGATTTGATCTTGGGTAGTCGCAATGAGTGGTCCGGTCCATCACACGTTCCAAACGCCCGTCGGGGCCCCGCTGGCGGGGAACCGGCGGCCAGCGCAGCTTTCGACGCTCGTCCGGCGCCATGCCGCGCTCGAGGCGGGATGTGCCACGGCCCTGGCCCGGCGCGATCAGCTGTCGAAGGCCGTCTGTGCCCGCGCCACGCCGGCCAGCCGGCTGACCGACCTGTCGCTGGCGGACTTCCGCGAGCGCCGCAGCCTGGTCGCCGGGGCGATCCACGCCGGGCTGGCCACCTCGGCCCGCGATTTCGTCGCCCGGCTCACCGCGCGGGAGACCCGCGAACTGCAGCTGATCGAGCGCCGGCTGGCCCGGCTGCAATACCGCCTGCAGGAGACCGAGCGCGAAATCCTCGAGCGGCGGCCCGCCACGGTGGAAGGCGCGGTGGCCAAGCTGCGCTTCATCTCGGCCTGCCTGATCGATAGCCAGGACCTCGACCAGGACCATTTCGCCTATCTAGTCGAGGAATGCGCCGAAGTGCTGGCCGAGACCTGCGCGCCGGGTGCCCCCCGCCCGCATGCCGTCCGGTACAGTCCAGCGGCGGAAAACGCGCTGCCCTGCTGCTGAGCCGCAGCCGAGCCCGGATCGCCGGGCCCGCTCCGCCCCGCCCCCGCCCCGGCGGGCCTCAGACCAGCCGGTTGGCCTCCACCGCCGCGCGCACGAAATCGGCGAACAGCGGATGCGGCGCGAAGGGCTTCGACTTCAGCTCGGGGTGGAACTGCACGCCGATGAACCAGGGATGGTCGGGGATCTCGACGATCTCCGGCAGCCGCCCGTCGGGGCTCATGCCGGAGAATTTCAGCCCGCATTTCTCCAGCTTCTCGCGGTATTTCAGGTCGACCTCGTAGCGGTGGCGGTGGCGCTCCTCGATCTCGGTGGTGCCGTAGATCTCCGCCACCCGGCTGCCCGGCGCGAGATGCGCCGTATAGGCGCCCAGCCGCATCGTGCCGCCCTTGTCGTCGGTCAGCTTGCGCGCCACCGTATGATTGCCCTGCACCCATTCCTTCAGGTGGTAGACCACCGGCGTGAACCGCTTCTTGCCGGCCTCGTGGTCGAACTCCTCCGAGCCGGCATCGGCCACCCCGGCCAGGTCGCGGGCCGCCTCGATCACCGCCATCTGCATGCCCAGGCAGATCCCGAGATAGGGCACCCCCTTCTGGCGGGCGAATTGCGCGGCGCGGATCTTGCCCTCGGTGCCGCGCTCGCCGAAGCCGCCCGGCACCAGGATCGCGTCGAAGGGCTCCAGATAGGCGGCCGGATCCTCGCGCTCGAAGATCTCGGCGTCGATCCAATCCGCCTTCACCCGGGTCCGGTTCGCCATGCCGCCATGGGTCAGCGCCTCGGCGATCGACTTATAGGCATCCTCGAGTTGGGTGTACTTGCCGACGATCGCCACCCGCACCTCGCCCTCGGCATGTTCCAGCCGGTCCATCACGTCGCTCCAGCGGTCCAGGTTCGGCCGCGGCGCCGGGCTGATCTGGAAGGCGTCGAGCACCGCCCGGTCGAGCCCCTCGCGGTGATAGGCCAGCGGCGCCTCGTAGATCGTCTTCAGGTCGGGCGCCGAGATCACCGCATCGGGCCGCACGTTGCAGAACAGCGCGATCTTCTCGCGCTCCTTCTGCGGCACCTCTTGGTCGGAGCGCAGCAAGAGCACGTCGGGGGCGATGCCGATGGCGCGCAGCTCCTTCACCGAATGCTGGGTGGGCTTGGTCTTCAGCTCGCCCGAGGCGGCGATATAGGGCACCAGCGTCAGATGCACGAAGATGCACTGGCCGCGCGGCCGCTCCTGGGCGAACTGGCGGATCGCCTCGAAGAACGGCAGGCCCTCGATATCGCCCACCGTGCCGCCGATCTCGCACAGCATGAAGTCGACCTCGTCCTCGCCGATCTTCAGGAAGTCCTTGATCTCGTTGGTAACGTGCGGAATGACCTGGATCGTCTTGCCGAGGTAGTCGCCGCGCCGCTCCTTCTCCAGCACGTTGGAATAGATCCGCCCCGAAGAGACCGAGTCCGTCTGCCGCGCCGCCACCCCGGTGAAACGCTCGTAATGGCCGAGGTCGAGATCGGTCTCCGCCCCGTCGTCGGTGACGAAGACCTCGCCATGCTCGAACGGGCTCATCGTGCCGGGATCGACGTTCAGATAGGGGTCGAGCTTGCGCAGCCGAACCGAATAGCCGCGGGCCTGCAACAGCGCGCCCAGCGAGGCGGAGGCTAAGCCCTTACCGAGCGAAGACACCACACCGCCGGTGATGAAAACGTAACGCGCCATGCCCTTGGACCCCCGTGATTGGCTCGATTCAAATCGACGATTCGCGGACGCTCGGCGCCCGCATCACGGGATTTGAGAGATAACGTAATTTCCCCGCCCCCGCAAGCGGACCGCAAGATGCAGTAAGCAATGATCGAAGAGGGGCAAAGGATTGTGGCCCAAAGGCCCCAGCGCCGCATCCGGCGCCCTGACTAGGCGCCGCACCCCCGGCGGCTTAGTTGCCCGCGCGCGGCGGCGCGGTCGGCGCATCGCTGCCCGCCGGCGCCGTCGTGGCCGGCGCCGCGCCGCCCGTGCCGGTGGTCCCGGTCGGGCTCGGCGGCAGCAGATCCTGGGCCGAAGGCAGCTTGGTCTGCGGCACCGGCGCCGGCCCGCTCTGGCTCTGGCTCGCGCTGCCCGCCTTGTCCATCACCGAGGTCACCGCGGCGTTGCGCGTGGCCAGAACCGTCAGCGTCAGCGAGGTCACGAAGAAGCCCGCGGCAAAGACCCAGGTCAGTTTGGCCAGCGCGCCCGCCGCCTGCCGCCCGGTCATCACCGACCCCGACCCACCCATGCCCAGCCCGCCCCCTTCCGAGCGCTGCAGCAGCACGACACCGATCAGGCAAAGCGCCAAGATCAGGTGGATGACGAGGACGACGTTTTCCATGGGCGAAGGCTCCGACTTCGGACGGGGCTATTTAGGCCCTAGGCCGGCCTGCCGCAACCCCTGACGGGATCAAACTGCCGCGCCGGCGGCTTTGCCTGCGGCCTTGCCGCCGCAGCCGGCAAATTCCGGTTTCCCCCGCCCCGCCTGCCCGCTATACGGCAGGCGTTTGCGGATCAGCGAGGCAGGCATGGCCAATGTCGTAGTGGTGGGCGCCCAGTGGGGCGACGAGGGCAAGGGCAAGATCGTCGACTGGCTCTCCGAGCGGGCCGATGTGATCGTCCGCTTCCAGGGCGGCCATAACGCCGGCCATACGCTGGTGATCGACGGGGTGACCTACAAGCTGTCGCTGCTGCCCTCCGGCATCGTGCGTTCGGCCAAACTCTCGGTGATCGGCAATGGCGTGGTGCTCGACCCCTGGGCGCTCTTGACCGAGATCGACAAGCTCGCCGGCCAGGGCGTCACAGTCACCCCCGACAACCTGATGATCGCCGAGAACACGCCGCTGATCCTGCCGATCCACGGCGAGCTCGACCGCGCGCGCGAAAGCCAGAATTCGCTCGCCAAGATCGGCACCACCGGCCGCGGCATCGGACCCGCCTATGAAGACAAGGTGGGCCGCCGCGCGATCCGCGTCGCCGACCTCGCCGACGCGCCGACGCTCGATCTGCGGCTCGACCGGTTGATGACGCATCACAACGCGCTGCGCGCGGGGCTCGGCCTCGGCCCGGTGGACCGCGACGCGCTGAAGGCGCAGCTCTTGGAGGTCGCGCCGAAGGTGCTGCCCTTCGCCGCCCCGGTCTGGAAACACCTCACCGAGGCCCGCCGCGCCGGCAAGCGCATCCTGTTCGAGGGCGCGCAGGGCTCGCTTCTGGATGTCGATTTCGGCACCTACCCCTTCGTCACCTCGTCGAACACCACCGCCGGCATGGCCGCATCGGGCACCGGGCTCGGGCCGACGGCGATCGATTTCGTCCTGGGCATCGTCAAGGCCTATACCACCCGTGTCGGCGAGGGCCCGTTCCCGAGCGAACTCTTTGACGCCGACGGCGAGCGGCTCGGCGCGCGGGGCCATGAGTTCGGCACGGTGACCGGGCGCAAGCGCCGCTGCGGCTGGTTCGACGCGGTGCTGGTTCGCCAGACCTGCGCCACCTCGGGCGTCTCCGGCATCGCGCTGACCAAGCTCGACGTGCTCGACGGCTTCGAGACGCTGAAGATCTGCACCGGCTACGAGCTCGACGGCCGGATCTATGACTACCTGCCAACGGCCGCCGATCTGCAGGCGCGGGTGAAGCCGGTCTACGAAGAGCATGAGGGTTGGCAGGAAAGCACCGCCGGTGCCCGCAGCTGGGCCGATCTGCCGGCGGCGGCGATCAAATACGTGCGTCGGATCGAAGAGCTGATCCAATGCCCGGTCGCCCTGCTCTCCACCTCGCCCGAGCGGGACGACACGATTCTGGTCACCGATCCTTTCGCGGATTGAGCGGATGGGGCTGAGCTACCGGGCACGCAAACGCTGGGCGCTGGTGATCCTGCTTGTCGGCCTGCCGGTCTATATCGTGCTGGCCGTGACGCTGGTCGACCTCTTCGACCGCCCGCCGCTCTGGCTGGAAGCGGTGATCTACATCGGCCTCGGCTTTCTCTGGATGGCGCCGTTCCGCTTCGTCTTCCGGGGCACCGGCCTGCCCGATCCCGACGCCCGCGACGCCCCCGCCCCGGATGCCCGCGATCCGAAGGGCGAGGTGTCGCCGCCACGCCCGCGAAGCTAGCCGCCGCCGCCCGATGCCTCATGCCCGATGCCCGATGGCGGCGCAGAGATGCCGGTGCAAATCGGTGTCATATCGGTGCGAAATCGGTGCGAAATCGGTATTTGGATTTTTCAGCCACGCCAAAGCCTTGGCCAGCGAAATTACGCCCTGGGCGGGGCCAGCGCGCGCCGGGTGCAAGATTTCGTTAACCCGCTGGGGACGGAGTGTGGCGGGGCGCGTAGGCGCGGCTCAGAAGAAGCCGCGCGGGATCATATTGGCCTCGTAGGCCTCGCGCTCCAGCTCCTCGCGGAAGTCGGGATGGGCGATCGAGATCAGCGCCTTGGCGCGCTCCGGCACCGACTTCCCCTTCAGGTTCACCATGCCGTATTCGGTGACCACATACATCATGTCGGTCCGCGGCGCGGTCACGATATTGCCCGGGGTCAGGCGCGGCACGATCCGGCTCTTGCGGACCCCGTGACGCTCATAGACGGATGACAAGCATATGAAACTCTTGCCGTTTTTCGAAGCGTAGGCGCCCCGCACGAATTGCAGCTGGCCGCCGGTGCCAGAGATCTGGCGATGCCCGTCGCTCTCCGAGGCGGCCTGGCCCTGCAGGTCGATCTGGGTGGTGTTGTTGATCGCCACCGCATTGTCGTTCTGCATGATCCGATGCGGCAGGTTGGTCCAGTCCACCGGCTGGAACTCGATGTCCGGGTTCTTGTGGATCGCGTCGTAGAGATATTGCGAGCCCGCTGCGAAAGTGGCGACGATCTTGCCGGGATCGAGCTGCTTGCGCGCCCCGGTCACCTTGCCCGAGCGGTAGAGGTCGATGATCCCGTCCGTCAGCATCTCGGTATGGATGCCGAGGTCCTGCAACCCGCTCTCCGCAATCAGGGAACACACCGCGTTGGGCATCCCGCCGATGCCGATTTGCAGGCAGGCCCCATCCTCGATTTCCGCCGCGATCAGCCGGGCCACCGCCCGGTCGACCTCGGTGGCCGCCGGATTCGGCAACTGCGGCACCCCCTGCCCGTCGCCCGGGATGACATAGTCCACCTCCGAGACATGCACGCCGGTCATCTCGCCCATCGCATAGGGCAAGGCCGGGCATTCCTCGATAATCACGCAGCGCGCCCGCTCGAGCACCGCGTGATGCCAGAGGTTGGCCCCGGAAAAGTTGAAATACCCGTTTTCATCCATCGGGCAGGCCTTGATCGCCACGACATCCACCGGCTCGATGAACCGGCGATAATAGTCTGGAATCTCACCCAGATTCACCGGCAAGTAATGCGAAACGCCGGAATCGTGCTTCCTTCGATCATAGCCGGAAAAGTGCAAGCTCACCCAATGGACGTGCTGCCCCTCGGGATCGGCCTCGACGATCATCCGCGGGCGCAGCGTCAGGCAGGAGCGGACCTTGATGCCCGAAAGATCGCCGATCCGCTTGGCCAGCGCCGCATCGAACGCATCCGGCTGGGCCAGAATCGCCCCGTAATCGAGCCACATACCCGGCTTGACCAGTGCCGCCGCCTCATCCGCAGAAATCCGCCGCGCCGGAGCGGCAGCCACGCGTCTTTTCATATCGACCTCCCATCGACCGTCTCCCGCGATCTGCCCCGACCTTTCTCTTGCCGGCGGAAAATTGCAACCGTCTTGGGCGATCACGCGAGCGTCAGGTCGCTGACAGTTTGGCGCTGTTACCCCCCGGCCTCGGGTTGGCGATTGCCACCTGTTTTCAACCCCGGCGACCGAAGGGCCGCCGAAAAGGAGTAACCGATGATCCGCATTTTGACCCTCACCACGGCTGCTGCACTGATGGCGGGCCCGGCTCTCGCCGCGTCCAACATGTGCTCGAAGGCTCCGGCCTCGAAATGGCAGCCGAAGGCGAAGTTGGAAGCGCAATTGAAGGCCGAGGGGCTCAAGGTCCGCCGCGTCAAGACCGAGGGCGGCTGCTACGAGGTCTACGCGATCGACAAGGCCGGCAAGAAGGTGAACGTGGCCTTCAACGCCGAAACGCTTGCCAAGGTTGCCAATGCCGAAGCTGGCGAAAACTGAGGCCATGACGGCCGAGTCCCAGACGCGCCCAGTCCTGGCGCGCGTCTGGGACCCTTTCGTCCGGCTGTTCCACTGGTCGCTGGTGACGAGCTTCGCCGTCGCCTGGCTAACCCATGAGGGCGATCTCGGCTGGGTTCACCAATGGGCCGGCTATTGCGCCGGCGCTCTGGTGCTGATGCGGCTGCTCTGGGGTGTCGTCGGCACCCGCTATGCTCGGTTTTCCCAGTTCGTCCGCCACCCGTCGCGGGTGATCGGATACCTCAGGGACATCGCCACCGGCCGCGAGGCGCGCTACATCGGCCACAATCCGGCTGGCGGTGCGATGGTGGTGGCGCTGATGCTGGGCATGCTGGCCACCGCGGTCACCGGCTGGCTGATGACAACCGACCGCTACTACGGCATCGACTGGGTGCAAGAGCTGCATTCGCTCTGCGCGCACGGGCTCCTGATCTTGGTGTTCATGCACCTTGGCGGGGTGGCGCTGGCCAGCCGGCGGCATGGCGAAAACCTGGTTCTCGCCATGGTGACAGGAAGAAAGCGCCAGCCGGGAGCGCAGGACGTCGACTGAGGCAAGCCCCGGACGGGGCGAGAAAACACTGGACATCGCCGCTTGGTTCGCTACCCAAGCCGCAGTGCAGCAAACGAGCGGGCAGAGATGACCGAAACCTTCCTGAAGCGCAGCCTGCCCGCAGGCGGCGACGCCGCCGAGAGCCCCACAGAATCCGTGCGCGATATCGCCGCCCGCCTGCTCGCAGAGATCGAGGCGGGCGGCGAGGCCGCCGCCCTAGCCCATGCCCGCAAGCTCGACCGCTGGGAGGGCGATATCGTCGTACCCGAAGCGGCGATCGACGCCGCCTGCGCCCGCGTGCCCGCCGAGTTGAAAGAGGCGATCGACTGGGCGCATGAAAACATCACCCGCTTCGCCGAGGCGCAACGCGCCACGCTGACCGAGATGGAGGTGGAACTGCGCCCCGGCCTGATCGCCGGCCAGCGCCTGCTGCCGATCGCCGCGGCCGGCGCCTATGTGCCCGGCGGGCGCTACAGCCATATCGCCTCGGCCCTGATGACCGTAACCACGGCGCGGGTGGCCGGCGTGCCGAATATCTCCGCCGTTTCGCCGCCCCGCTCCGACGCGCCGGCCGGGGTGCCCGATGCGATCCTCTACACGCTGAGGCTGTGCGGCGCGCAACGCATCCTGGCGATCGGCGGCATCCAGGGCGTCGCCGCCCTGGCCTTCGGCCTGTTCGGCCTGCCGAAGGCGGATATCATCGTCGGCCCCGGCAACGACTATGTCACCGAAGCCAAGCGCCAATTGTTCGGCCGCGTCGGCATTGACATGCTGGCCGGCCCGACCGACGTGCTAATCCTCGCCGATGCGAGCGCCGATCCGCTGACCGTCGCCGCCGATCTGGTCGGCCAGTGCGAACATGGGCCCGACACGCCGGTTTGGCTTGTCACCGACGACGCGGCCCTGGCCGAGGCGGTCGCCAAGGCCGCCCCCGCCTGCATCGCGGCGCTGCCCGAGCCGAACCGTTCCGCGGCGGCGCTCGCCTGGGAGCG
>JAKAJW010000143.1 GCA_021813645.1 Pseudomonadota bacterium
GCTGCCGAAGTTGGACAGCACCAGCGCGCCCAGCATGAATTCGCTGCCGCCCGGCAGGCGGACGCGGCGCGACGCGCTGCCGATGCCGCCGGCGAGGCCGAAGCTGCGCATGCCGGTTCCGGCGCCGACGGTTCCCTGGGCGAAGCGCGCGTCGGCATTGGCGAGCGCCTGGCGGGCCAGATCCTCGCTCACCGCCAGGGCCTGGATGTCGTTGATCTGGCCGTCGTTGCATTCCAGGACGACCGGATTGACGGTGGGCTGGCTGCGGCCGATCTCGGGATTGGTGGCGATCGCGGCGCGGATCAGCGCGGTGGCACAGGCGGCGACGCCGAAGGTGTTGGTGAGCAGGATCGGCGTTTCGATCTCGCCCAGTTCCGCCACTTGGACGAGGCCGGCGCTTTTGCCGAAGCCGTTCAGCACGGCCAGGCCGGCGCTGGGCCGCAGCCGGAACAGGTCGCCGCCATGCGGACGGATGGCGGTGACGCCGGTTCGGGCCGTTCCGGCACAGAGGCTGGCGTGGCCCACGGTCACGCCGGCAACGTCGGTGATCGCATTGCCGGGACCGGGCGGGATCGCCCACCAGCGTTCGGCTTCGTTGAACTGTCGCATCGGCGGCCCGTCTGGCTGGGATCGGCCTGCCCGCAATAGCGCGCCCGGCGGGCCGGCGCCACGGTTTCCGACCGGCCGAGGTGCCGAGGCCATTGAGCGCGGGGCGGTTTTTGCCTAGGAAACGACATGCGCGACCTTTGGCTGGTGACCCCCTATTTCTTCGACGAGGCCGACGCCGCCCTGCAGCGGGCGGTTCCCCGCGGCACCGAATTCGCGCTGAACGATCCGGGGCCGCCCCCTGACCGGGCGCCGGCCAGCCTGGCGCGAACCCATCAGGGGATCGCCGCCTTCGTCGAGGCGGCGGCGCGGGCCGGCGATCTGCCGGTGTCGATCGCCGGCGACTGCGGGGCGAGCCTGCCGGTGATGGCGGGGCTGCAGCGGGCCGGGCACGACCCGGTGTTGGTCTGGCTCGACGCCCATGGCGATTTCAACACGGTGGAAACCTCGCCCTCGGGCTTCATCGGCGGCATGCCCTTGGCGATGATGGTGGGGCGGGGCGATCCGGCGCTGGCGCGCGCCAGTGGCCTGGCGCCGGTGGCGGAGCCGGACGTCTGGCTGGTCGGCGCGCGCGATCTCGACCCGCTGGAGCGCGTCGCGCTCGACGGCTCGCAGCTGCATCGGCTGGAGGTCGCGGCGCTGGAGGGGCTTGCCTTCGACCGGCCGGTGCATCTGCATATCGACAACGACGTGATCGATGCGGCGGATGTGCCGGCGAACAATTACCCGGTGGCGGGCGGGCCGCGGCTGGCCGAGACGATCGCCCGCTGTTCGGCCTTCGCCGCCCGCAACCGCCTCTGCGCGCTGTCGCTGAGCGGCTGGAACGGCCGGCTGGACCGCGACGGCCGGACCGCCGAGGCCTGCGGCGCGCTGGTCGCGGCCGTGGTCGCCGCCGCGCGGCGGGGCCCCGGGCCCGATCCGGTGTCCCCGCCGGACCGCTGAGCCGCAACAGATCGGCGGCGGCGGAGCGCGCGGTCCTCGGGGCGGGCGCGCGCCTGGCTTACCGCGCCTTCGGGCTTGCCCCATGCGAAGATCCGGGCGGCCGCCGCGCCGCATTCAGGGCAAGGGCGATCGGGGTCCGAACGGGGTCCGGTGCTGGCGTAAACCCGGCGAAACGCCCGAGCGGATTCACTCAGATGATATTTTTATCCTCATGAGAAATTTTTTGGCGGCAATTGTTGAAGCGCAGGTGTAGGTTTGGCGCTTAAAATGTATGCAATTGCGACCGCCGTTCGTCTGCCCGCCGTCGCTGCGCGACATGGTTCTTTGCCGCTTGGGCCGCTTCGACGGAAACTGGATCAGGCGCCTGGACCGGGTGCCGGCGCTGGCAAGAACCGGGGGGCTCCGGTGCGCCCGCGGCCCCCTATGCCGTCCGGCCTTTGTTGGGCGGCAAGTTGCGATTTCTGGCCTCGGTTGGGGAAAGGATGGGACCTGTGAACGCCGTATCTTCGCGATTGCCTCGGCATCGGCCTCTGCCGTTTGCGGTGATCGATCGGGGCGACCGCATCGGCTGGGGGAGGGCGCGATGACGCATTCCCCCGGCAAGCCCGTGATCCGGGCGCGCTCGCTCAACAAATACTACGGCGATTTCCATGCGCTGAAGGACGTTTCGCTCGATGTCGGCGAAGGGGAGCGTTTGGTCATTTGCGGCCCTTCCGGCTCTGGCAAGTCGACGCTGATCCGCTGCTTCAACGCGCTCGAGTTCCACCAGTCCGGCACGCTGAGCGTCGGCGGCATCGAGGTGCATGAGGACAGCCGCGAGATCATCCGGCTGCGCCAAGAGGTCGGGATGGTGTTCCAGCAGTTCAACCTGTTCCCGCATCTCACCGTGTTGGAAAACCTCACCATCGGGCCGACCAAGGTGCTGAAGGTGCCGCAGGCGGAGGCCGAGGCGGCGGCCCGGCTCTACCTCGGTCGGGTTCATATCCCCGACCAGGCCGACAAATATCCCCACCAGCTCTCGGGCGGCCAGCAGCAGCGTGTCGCCATCGCGCGCTCGCTCTGCATGAAGAGCCGGGTGATCCTGTTCGACGAGCCGACCTCGGCGCTCGATCCGGAGATGATCAACGAGGTTCTCGACGTCATGGTGGAACTGGCCGATACCGGGATGACCATGGTCGTCGTGACCCACGAGATGGGCTTCGCGCGCAAGGTCGCCGACCGGGTGGTGTTCATGGCCGAGGGCGAGATCCTCGAGATCGACACGCCGGAATCCTTCTTCCGCAATCCGAAGACCGCGCGCGGGCGCGACTTCCTCGACAAGATCCTGCAGCATTGATGACCGCTCTGCCGCCCCCTCCCGCCGTTCGCGACGGCTCGCCCGAGCGGCCCGAGGGCCCGGGCCGGCCGGCCGGCGGGGCGCTGCGCCGGCTGCTGCGGGCGACGCCGACGCAGGTTGGCCTTTATCTGGCGGCGCTCGGCGCGGTGATCTACGCGAGCTACGCCGGCGCCAACGGGATGGGCTACAATTGGCAGTGGTACGCCGTGCCCCGTTACCTCTACCGCATCGGGAGCCATGGCATCCGGCCCGGCCCGCTGCTGATCGGGCTCGGCACCACCATCGCGATCTCGGCGGTCTCCTTCCTGCTGGCGCTTGTCCTGGGGCTGGGGCTCGCGCTCCTGCGGCTGTCGGGGCTGGTCGTCGGTCGGGCGCTGGCGCTCGGTCTCGTCGAGGTGCTGCGCAACGTGCCGCTGCTGGTGCTGGTCTACATCTTCTACTTCGTGCTTGGCCCGGTCTTCGGCTGGAGCCGGCTGACCGCGTCAATCGCCGTGCTGGCGGCCTTCCACTCGGTCCTGGTTTCCGAGATCATCCGCGGCGGCATCGCCTCGGTCGCGCGCGGGCAGTGGGAGGCGGCCGCGTCCATCGGCATGAGCCGCGGGCAGGCCTATCGCTACATCGTCCTGCCGCAAGCACTCCGGATCATGCTGCCGCCGCTCACCGGCGAGGCGATTTCGCTCATCAAGTCGTCCGCCATCGTCAGCGTGATCGGCGTGGCCGAGCTGACCACGACCGGGCGCGACATCGTCTCGGACACCTACATGAGCTTCGAAATCTGGTTCACCGTCGCGGCCCTCTACCTCGTCCTGACCGTCCTTCTGTCCTTCGCGGCAGGGCGGCTGGAGGCGCGGCTGAAACAGGAAGGATAGGCAAGCCAACGACCTGTCCACCGCATCCACCTCGTCCAACGAAAGGAAATCACGTGAAGAAGAGACTGCACTCCCTCCTCGGGCTCGCCGCAGCGGCGCTGATGCTCTTGAACACCGCCGCGACCCAAGCCCGGGCCGAATCCGCCACCCAGGCGCTGACCAAGGAAAGCGTCATCGAAACCATCAAGCACAACGGCGTCCTGCGGGTCGGCCTGACGCTGTTCAAGCCCTGGGCGATGCGCGACAAGAACGGCGCCCTGATCGGCTTCGAGATCGATGTCGCCAACAAGTTGGCCAAGGACATGGGAGTGGACATCGAATTCGTCCCGACCGCCTGGGACGGCATCATCCCGGCGCTGGTCGCGGGCAAGTTCGACATGATCATCTCCGGCATGACGGTGACGACGAAGCGCAACCTCACCGTCAACTTCTCCGACGCCTACGGCTATTCCGGCGTCATGCTCTACGTGAACAAGAAGAAGGCCGAAGGGCTGACTTCGGTTGCCGCCTTCGACAGCCCCGAAGTCACCATCGCGGCGCTGCGCGGCTCGAGCGCCGAGACCACCGCCAAGCGGCATTTCCCGAAGGCCAAGCTTGTCCTGCTCGACGACCAGAGCGCGGCCTTCCAGGAGGTGCTGAACGGTGACGTTACCGCCGGCCTGAGCAGCGAGACCGAGGCGAAGGCCCAGGCCCGCACCTATCCCGACGCGATCGCGACGCCGTTTGACAGCGTGCTCGACCCGGCGCCGGAGGCGATTGCGCTGCGCAAGGGCGATACCGACGCGCTCAACCTGCTGAACAACTGGATCGCGCTGCAGAACGATTCCGGCTGGCTGAAGGCGCGGCACGAATACTGGTTCCGGACCAACCAGTGGGCCGACCTCGTTCCGAGCAAGTGACAGACCGGCGCGGGCGGCGCGACTGCCGTCCGCGCCCCTTCAGGAGGTGGGAATGACCCGGATCAAGCGGCTGCACTGGGGAGACTGGCTGATCCTTGCCGGGATCGCCGGCGTCTGCGTCTTTCTCGTGCTGCGGGTTCAGGGCACGCTGGAATACAAGTGGCGCTGGGGCGATATCCCGCGCTACATCCTCGCCTACGACGCGTCGACCCACGCCTGGTTCGCCAATATGCTGCTGCAGGGCCTGCTGATGACCCTGCGCATCTCGATCTTCGCCAGCGTCCTCGCCCTCATCCTCGGCATCGTCCTCGGCCTTGGCCGCACCGCGCGCAGCCTTGCGGTGCGGCTCCTGGCCCGCACCTATCTCGAGCTTTTGCGTAACGTCCCGCCGGTCGTCATCATCTTCATCTTCTACTTCTTCCTGTCGGCGCCGCTGATCGACGCGCTGCGGATCGACTTCTGGGCCCGCGCCATCGCCCGCTCCGACCATGCCGCGGTCTGGACCTTCTTCTTTGGCGACATGCGGCGCTTCTCGCAGCTCGTCTCTGGCACCATCGTGCTGGCGCTGTTCGAGAGCGCCTTTGTCGGCGAGATCGTGCGTGCCGGCATCGAATCCGTCGGCCGCGGCCAGCGCGAGGCGGCCAACTCGATCGGCATGACGCATTTCCAATCGATGCGCTTCATCATCCTGCCGCAGGCGATGCGGAAGATCATGCCGCCGATGGCCAACCAATTCATCATGCTGATCAAGGACAGTTCCATCGTCTCGCTGATCTCGGTGCAGGAGTTGACCTTCAAGACGCTGGAGCTGGTTTCCTCGACGAGGATGATCTTCGAGGGCTGGCTGACGGCCGCGGCCTTCTATTTCGTCATCAGCTTCTCGTTCTCGCGCTATTTCGCCCGCAAGGAACGGAAATTCCGCCTGTCGCCCTGAGCCGTGCCCCCCATTCCGGATCGTGCCCCGTGACCCAACAGGACCCCATTCGCCGCCTTCCAGCGCCGCGCGCCGGGATCGCCGACATCCCGCGCTTTACGCCACCGCCGCCGGCGCCGGCGGAGGCGATCCTGCTCAACACCAACGAGAACCGGTTTGGCGCCTCGCCCGCGGTCGCCGAGGCGATGGCGCGGGACCTCGCCGAAGGGCGGATGAACTACTATCCGCCGATCGAGGCGGAGCCGCTGAACCGCGCGCTTGCCGCGGTTCACGGTCTCGACCCGGATTGCGTGGTCTCGGTCGGCGGCTGCGAGTTGCTGCTGCCGCTGGCGCTCACCGCCTATGCCGGGCCGGGCGACGAGGTGGTCTGGTTCGGCGATGGCTTCCGCAAGTTCCACGGCTACATCCTGACCGCAGGCGCCACGCCGGTTGCCGTGCCGCGAGAGGCCGACGCGGTCGGCACGCTACTGGCGGCGGTGACCGCGCGGACCCGGGTCGTCCTGATCGACAATCCCGGCAATCCGACCGGACGGATGCTGCCGGCGGCGGAGATCGCGCGGCTCCGCGCCGGGTTGCCCCCCGAGATCCTGCTGATGCTCGACGAGGCCTATGTCGAATTCGCCGATACGCCTCGCCTCGGCCTCGATCATGTGCCGGGGGCTGGCAACGTGCTGGTGTTCCGCACGCTCTCCAAGGCCTATGGCCTGGCCGGGCTGCGCATCGGCTGGGCCGCGGGGGCGGCGCCGCTTATCGAGACGGTGAAGCGGGTGATCCCGACCTTCCCGCTGGCGCGGCCGGCGCTTGCCGGCGCGCTCGCCGCGCTGGCGGATCGGGAGCATCTCGCCCGGGTGGTGGCGGGCTGCCGCGCCGGGCGGGAGGCCGCGACCGTTCGGCTGCGTGCGGCGGGCTGGCAGGTGCCGGACTCGCAGGGCAACTTCATCCTGCTTTGCGCGGGGGCGCCCGGCACCGATCCGGGTGCCGCCGCCGCGCGGCTGACCGCCCGCGGCGTTCTGGTTCGGCTCATTCCCGACTTCGCGGGGGCGGCGGCCCTGCGCGTCACCATCGGCACGCCCGAGGACATGGACGCCTTCTTCGTCGCGCTGGGCGCCTGACGGCCGCGGCTCAGCCGGGAAACAGCCGCGCCAGGGCCTGATCTGCCTCCACCACCGCCGCCAGCGCCGGGAAGGCGCGCGGACGCAGCATGCCGGCCTGCCAAAGCGGGGTGCCGTCCACGGTGACGGTGGCGTCGATCAGATTCCACGAAATCTCGCCCGGCGCCATCGCGCCGCAGGTGTGGAAATGCAGCACGCGGGGATTGGAGAAGACCGTGTTCGACCAGTAGTCGCGGTCGCTGCCGTCCTGCGCGAAGAAGCGGCAGCCGGGGTGCAGGCCGGCATGCCAGGAATGCACCACCCAGGGATCGAGCCCCAGCCGGAGCGAGACGCGGGCGTAATGCGCCTCGATCCGCGCCACTTGGGCGGGGTCGCCGTCGAAGCCCGTGATCCGGCCGTCGCGGATCTCGGCCATGACCGGGGCGGCGAGGTGAAGCACCGGCGGGTCGTAGCAGCTGTTGCCGGTCGGCGTGAGGCTGTCGGTCAGCGCAACCCGGCCGGAAAATCCGCCGGCCGGCACCGGCGCCGGCACGCCGAGCGGGAACCGGCGCACCGTGGTGTCGGCCACGCCGGCACCCGTGGCGTGAACCCGGCCGGAGAGCGCGGTGCCGTTCGGGCAGGTGATGGCGATCTCTGTCGCGGCGAACAGCAGGCGGTCCACCGCCGCCTTGAAGTGCCGCATCGCGGGATGCGGCACCCGGCCGAAGTCGGAGGCCAGATCCGCGGCGTTGCGGGCATAGACCATCACCCGCCGCCCGCGCGCGCCCCCGGCGCCGAACCGATCCTGATCGCCGATCCGGGCGAAAAACACGATGTTGCCGGCGGTGGCGAGCGTGTCCATCGCCACTTGCGGCTGGGCCATGTCGGGCGGCAGCACCTCGCAGAGCGAAACGCTCAGCCCCAGCCGCTCCGCCTCGCGGGCCACCGCCTCGACAACGGCGGCGTCGTACCAGCCGTGGCGCGCATCTTCGCGGCAGATCTCCAGCCGGTCGCCCCGCGCGAATTCGGCGCAGGAGACGAGCAGGTTGCGGGCGGCCTCGGCAAGCGCCTCGGCATCCGGCGCGGTCGGACGATCCATCTTCAGGCCTTCCGGTAGGCGAAGGCCTTGCCGAAGCGCCACAAGAGGTAATCGCCGCAGGTGATCGGTTCCGGACGGTCCGTCGTGCCGGGGCCGAAGATCTCGGCCGCGTCGATCACCGTCTCGGGGTTCGGGTCGAAGGCCAGGACCAGCGACAACCGTTCGCGGCCCGAGCTGTTCACGACCCGATGGTTCGTCGATTTGTAGGCGCCGTCGGTCCAGCGGGCGAGCAGGTCGGCGACATTGACCAGCAGCGTGCCCGGGATCGGCGGCGCCTCGATCCAGTCTCCGTCCAGCGCCTGCACCTGCAGGCCGCCGACATCGTCCTGGCACAGCACCGTGAGCACGCCGAAATCGGTGTGCGGGCCGACGCCGAACTGGTCTTCGCCGAGTGCTGCGTCCTGCGGCGGGTAGTAGACGAAGGAGCAGCGCGACAGCGGCCGGTCGGCGCTGCGCAGGAAGAAATCCTCGGGCAGGTCGAGGCCGAGCGCGAAGCCCCGCATCAGGAGGTGGGCGACGGCATGGGCGTGGTGGAAATAGTCCATCGCCGCCGCCTCGAGCGCCGGCTGCGCCGCCGGCCAGCGGTTCTGGCCGCGCAGCGGATGGTCTTCCGGGGTGACGCCGTTCTCGTCCTGGAAGCCCCAGAGGAAGCTTTCCTTCAGGTCGGCCTTGGCGTCGTCCTGCATCTTCGCCCCGCCGCGGGCAAGCCAGCCCCGGTGGTTTTGCGAGATCCGCACGCTTTCCTTCACCGCCGCGTCGGCATGGAAGAAGTCGTAGGCGGCGGCGCGGGCCCGCTCGATCGCCGGCTCGGGGATGCCGTGGCCACGCACGTAGATGAAGCCGAGCCCCTGGCTTGCGGCATGGAGCGCCCGGGCGACGCCGGCCGGGTCGGTGCCCTCGCGCAGCGGCGTGAGGTCGATCACCGGGATTTCGTCGGCATTGGTCTTGCGGGCCGTGGCGTAGTTCATGGCGGGTCCCTTGTTGGCGGTGTCGGTCACGTCGGATGCGATGAAGGCGAGGGGGCGGCGGGCATGGCCAGGCCGATGGCAGGAGGGAAGAGGTCGGGCGGCCGCTTCACGTTGACTGCCTCACGGGCCTGCCTCATGTGCCTTCGGCGTAATAACCGACGACATCGCCTTGGGTGGACACGCCGAGCCCGTTCAGCAGCCGGTTGACGTAGTTGAAGTAGCCGATGATCTGGTTCGCCTCGAGGATCTGCCCGTCGTCCAGCCCGGCGTCGCGCAACGCAGCCACGTCCGCCTGTGCCATCGCCCCGACCGCGAGGGTCAGCTTCTCGCCGTAGCGCATCAGCGCAAGTTCCGCCCCCTCAAGCGCCGCCTCCGGCTTCCGGGCGTCGAGCGCGGCGCGGATCGCCGCGGCGCGTTCCGGGTCGCCGATCAGATGGGCCGCGTTCTTCCAGTGATTGGCCAGCGAATAGGGGCAGTCGTTCAGGATCGAGACATAAGAGGCCAGCGTTTCCTGCAGCCACATCGGCAGCGTGTTGGCCGGGTCGTGCAGCGCGGCGCGATAGAGCGTGACATGGCCGCGCATGGTGTTCGGGCGCAGCGAATGCACCCGCATCACATTGTCCACCGTTCCGTGCGGCGTGCGCGACAGGGCGAGCGCGGCGAGAAGGTCG
>JAKAJW010000071.1 GCA_021813645.1 Pseudomonadota bacterium
CCGCGGCGGATCGCGCCGCGGATGGCGGCGTAGAGCTCCTGCACCGACGCCTCCAGGCTGCGGTGGTCGCGGTCGCCGTAGGTCGATTCCATGACCAGCACATCGGCCCGCGGCGCCGGTTCCGGATCGGACAGCAGCGGGCGCCCGGGCGAGCCGAGATCACCGGAAAACAAGACCGAGCGGCCCTTCGCCTCGAGCCGGATCCAGCTCGAGCCGAGGATATGGCCGGCATTGCCGAACCGCGCCGTCAGCCCCGGGGCGAGCTCCAGGCTCTGGCCGAGCCGGGCGGTGCGGCCGAAGCGGTCGAAGGCGGCCAGGGCGTCGATCGTGCCGTAAAGCGCCCCCGGCCGGTGCCGGCCCGGATGGCGGGCGGCGCGGTCGGCCTCTTCCTCCTGCAGCTTGGCCGAATCCATCAGCACCAGCCGGGTCAGGTCGCGGGTCGCGTCGGTGGCGACGATCTCGCCCTTGAAGCCGCGCTTGACCAGCAGCGGAATGCGGCCGCAATGGTCGAGATGGGCATGGGTCAGCAGCAGCATGTCGATCGCGGCGGGATCGAAGGCGAAGGGATCGGCATTGTCCTCTTCGAGCTCGCGCG
Organism: Pseudomonadota bacterium; assembly: GCA_021813645.1. Taxonomy (GTDB): domain Bacteria; phylum Pseudomonadota; class Alphaproteobacteria; order Rhodobacterales; family Rhodobacteraceae; genus Solirhodobacter. The sequence goes on from JAKAJW010000071.1 coordinate 596, forward strand.
AACCCTGGAACAGGCCGCAGTCGATCAACACCCGCCGCCCCGCCGCCTCGACCAGATGGCACGAGCCGGTGACCCCGCCCGCCGCGCCGTGGAAACTCAACCGCATCGCCTAACCTTCTGTCGCTGCGTCGGCTTGCGCCCACCAGGGCACTTCATCCGAGTCGGGCCGCTGGCGCAACAACTCGCTGATCTCGAAGGTGGCCGTATAGCTGATGAACTCGGTCAGCGCCGAGACCTCGATCCACCAGCGCACCTTGGCGGCGGTCAGCCGGTCCCAGTTCGCCGAGCTCTGCTCGCTATTCTGCGGCTCGATGGCGAAGGGGATGCCCTCGGTCGAGGTGACCTTGGAATGCGGCACGAAGCAGACGCTCTTGAACAGCGTGGTGGCGACCGAGCGGCCCTGGATGTCCTCGCCGCGCAGCCGCACCGTGTAGCGGCCGATGGCCTCCACCGGCCGGTCGGTGCGGATCACCCCGCGCAGCGGCTCGCCCTGCACCGGGCGCTCGATCTCGATCACCGAGCGGCCGTATTTGCGCCGTCGGATCCCGGCCCGCACCCCGTTGATGAGAAAGAACGGCCCGATCGCCGAGCCGATCGCCGGCACCAGCATCAGGATGCTTTCGTGCCGCGCGTCGGGCGCCATCCGCGCCAACAGCCAGATCGCCCCGGCCATCGCCAGCGCGCAGATCGAGGCGGCGCGCATCGCCACGCCGCCCTCGTCGTTGACGTCACGTCCGACATATCGGGTCGGGTCGGCGTGGCTCATCCTCGCGGCGCATCCTCGGTCGGGGCATCCTGGCACAGCGCGTCGGCGCTCTGGTCCGCGATGCGGTCTGGGCTGGGGCCTGGGGCCGTTCCCGCCGAGGCTAGCGCGTTTGCCGCGACGATGCCACCTTGGACCGACGGCGGCGCGGGGGAACCTGTGGTTTGCCGCATTGCCCACCCACCCAGCAGCGGCAGGCGCAGCGGTTCGCGCCAGAATGGGCGGCCAAGCCTTGCGTCTCGGTTGGCCCGGCCGCGGCGCGGCTCAGGCCCATTCGCCGCGGCGGAACACCGGCGTCCGGCTGCCGTCGGAGCCGATGCCGTCGATGTCGATCTCGCCCGAGCCGATCATCCAGTCGATGTGGATGACACTGGAATTGCCGCCCTGCGCGGCGATCTGCTCGGCCGACAGCTTGGCGCCGTCCAGGAAGCATTTCGAATAGCACTGGCCGAGCGCGATGTGGCAGGCGGCATTCTCGTCGAACAGCGTGTTGTAGAACAACAACCCGGATTGCGAGATCGGCGAGGAATGCGGCACCAGCGCCACCTCGCCCAGCCGCCGGGCGCCCTCGTCGCTGTCGAGCACCTTGCGCAGCACCGCCTCGCCCTTGGTGGCGCGCGCCTCGACGATGCGGCCGGCTTCGAAGCGCACCTCGATATTCTCGATCAGCGTGCCCTGATGCGACAGCGGCTTGGTCGCCCGCACATGGCCCTCGACCCGCTGGGCATGCGGGGTGGTGAACACCTCTTCGGTCGGGATGTTCGGGTTGCAGGTGACGCCGTTCTGGGCGACCGAGGCGCCGCCGTGCCATTCGTGGCCGTCGGCCAGGCCCACGGTCAGATCGGTGCCCGGCCCGGTGAAGTGCAGCGCCGCGAAGCGCTGGCCGTTCAGCCAGGCGCAGCGGGCATGCAGACCGGCGTTATGCGCGGCCCAGGCGGCGACCGGGTCGGCCCCCTCGATCCGCGAGGCGGCGAAGATCGCCGCCGCCAATTTGGCGGTGGCCGCCTCCGCCGGCAGGTCGGGGAAGACCAGCCGCGCCCAGGCCGGGTTCGGATAGGCGGTCAGGTTCCAGTTGATCTGGAAGGTGGTGATCTTCTCCATCGCCGGCCGGTAGGCGAGCGAATTGGCCTTGTTGGCGCGGGCCACCTTCTCGGGGTCCTCGGCGGCCAGCATCATCGGATTGTCGCCGACCACGGCCATCCGCGCGGCGTTTTGGCCGAAGGCCTCGGCCATGCCCTGGTAGAGCCAGCCCGCCGCCCGGTCGAAGCTCGCCTCCGGCGCCTCGCGGTAGCGGGCGAGCGTCACCTCCTCGTCCGACAGGATCGGCGTCACCAGCCCGGCCCCGGCGCGATAGGCGTGATGGGCCAGCCGGCGCACGAAGGGCAGGGCGGCCGCGGGCGCGGTCAGCACCAGGTCCTGGCCGGGCTGCAGGTTGAGCCCGACCCGAACGGCGACCTCGGCCAGGCGGTCGAGCTTCTGGGGATCGATGGGCGCTGTCATGCTCTGCCTCGCAATGCGGTTCGCAGGCGACCTTAGTCCGGCCGGCCGCAAGGTCAATGCGGGGACCGGTTCGCCGCCGCGCCCGCCGCCAGGCGCACCGCGCCGCCGCCCCGCGTGACGCTGCGTAGCGGAGACTCCGGCCGCCTTGCGCGGCGGGCGAAAACCGCCGACTCTTGTCGCCGCCCGCCCCCCGCGGCGGAGGGAGACCGCATGACCGAATTCGCTTCCGTCGCCGACCGCAACGCCATCGAGGCCGAGGCCCCGTGGGAGGCGCGCCCGCTGGCGCCCTCGCTCTATGCGCTGCTCGCCGACACCGCCGACCGGTTCGGCGCCAAGCCCGCCTTCTCCTTTCAGCTGACCTCGGGCCCGAAGGATCCGGCCGAAACCCTGAGCTGGCGCGAGTTGAAGGCCCGCGTGACCCAGGCCGCGAACCTGTTCCGCGGGCTCGGCATCGGGCCCGAGGATGTCGTGGCCTTCATCCTGCCCAACAGCACCGAAACCGCGGTGACGATGATCGCCGGCGCGGTGGCCGGCATCGTCAACCCGATCAACCCGCTGCTGGAGCCGGCGCATATCTCCGCCATCCTGCGCGAGACCGGCGCCAAGGTGGTGGTCACGCTGAAGGCCTTCCCGAAGACCGACATCGCCGCCAAGGTGGCCGAGGCGCTGGTCGAAGCGCCGGGGGTCGAGACCGTGCTCGAGGTCGATCTCAACCGCTATCTGAGCCCGCCGAAATCCTGGATCGTGCCCTTCCTGCGGCCGAAGCACGCCATCCGCCACAAGGCCCGCATTCTCGACTTCGCGCGCGAACTTGCCCGTCAGCCGGCCGATCGGCTCGGCTTCGACGATCTGCAGGGCGACCGGGTGGCGGCCTATTTCCACACCGGCGGCACCACCGGCATGCCGAAGGTGGCGCAGCATCGCGTCTCGGGCATGCTCTACAACGGCTGGCTCGGCGCGCGGCTGCTGTTCGGCGCGGAATCGGTGGTGATCTGCCCGCTGCCCCTATTCCACGTCTTCGCCGTCTACCCGATCCTGATGTCGGTCATCAGCAGCGGCGCCCATGTCGTCTTCCCGACCCCGGCCGGCTATCGCGGCGAGGGGGTGATGGACAATTTCTGGAAGCTGGTCGAGCGCTGGCGCGTCACCTTCGTCATCACCGTGCCCACCGCCGTCTCGGCGCTGATGCAGCGGCCGGTGAACGCCGACGTCTCCTCGCTCGCCTTCGCGCTGTCCGGCTCCGCGGCGATGCCGCTCGAGCTGTTCCGCCGCTTCGAGGCGGCGACCGGCGTGGCGGTGGTCGAGGGCTACGGCCTGACCGAGGCCACCTGCCTGGTTTCCTGCAACCCGCCGAGCGGGGCGAAGAAGATCGGCTCGGTCGGCATCCCCTTCCCCTATACCCAGGTCCGCATCCTGCATTGCGACGACAGCGGCCGCGTGCTGAAGGAATGCGGTATCGACGAGGTGGGCGAGATCTGCGTCTCCAACCCCGGCGTCTGGCCGGGCATGACCTATACCGAGGCGCCGAAGAACCGGGGCCTGTTCGCCGAGGGCCGTTACCTGCGCACCGGAGACCTCGGCCGGATCGACGCCGAGGGCTATCTCTACATCACCGGGCGGGCCAAGGACCTGATCATCCGCGGCGGCCACAACATCGACCCGGCCGAGATCGAGGAGGCGATGCTGACCCATCCGGCGGTCGGCTTCGCCGGTGCGATCGGCCAGCCCGACGCCTTCGCCGGCGAATTGCCCTGCGTCTATGTCGAGTTGGTGCAGGGCGCCGAGGTCACGGCCGAGGAACTGCTGGCCCATGCCAAGGAACGGATCCACGAGCGCGCCGCCGTTCCCAAACACGTCGAAATCCTGCCCGAACTGCCGAAGACAGCCGTCGGCAAGGTGTTCAAGCCGGATCTGCGCCGCCGCGCCATCACGCGGGTCTACAATGCCGCGCTGGCCCAGGCCGGGGTGGAAGCCCGCGTCGCCGAGGTGGTGGAGGACAAGAAGCGCGGCCTGGTCGCCGAGCTGGTCCGCACCGGCCAGGCCAGCGACGCCGAGGTGACCAAGGTGCTGGGCGAATTCACCCGGCCCTGGGAGTGGCGGCGCCCGCCGCTCTAGGCCGCTCCGGCTCCCGCCGAACGCCGCCGCCCTATCCGGCCCGCAAGCGCCTGCGGCATCACAAATTCTTGATCGGCAAACGCGCCGGGGCTAGGCTCGCGGCACGTCGCCTTTCGGAGGTCGCCATGCAGGCCAAGGCTTTGCGTTCCATGCTGCTCGGCGCGGTGCTTGCCGCGGGGCTTCTTCCCGCTTCGGCATGGGCCGACAGCACAAACTCCATCGTCTATCGGTTGAAGGACTGGGAGGTGCGATCCGTCGCCTGGGACGACGGCACCACGGCCTGCGTCGCCGAGGTCAGCTATGCCAAGGACTCCTTCTCGATCTGGGCCGACAAGACCAACCCGATCCGGCTGCAGTTCTTCTCGACCGACTGGAACTTCAACGAGGGCGTTACCGATCTCAAGCTGCGGATCGACGGACGGGCGTCCTGGACCTTGCGCGACGCCGATCTCTACAAGAACTCGATCCTGTTCGATCTGCCCACCAGCAACGCCGGCACCCAGTTTCTGGCCGAGGTGGCCCATGGCGACACGCTCTATCTGATGGAGACCGATGGCCGAGAGGTGCAGGACTACTCGCTCTCCGGCTCGCGGGCCTCGATCGTCGCGCTCTCGGATTGCGTGGATGCGCTGAAATGACCGGGCCGCGCCGCGGCAAATGACGCGACGTTAACCGAGGTTTCTTGTGGCCGATGGGTCGATCCGCGCCGCTTTCGGATCACAAGCCCTTGAACGAACCGGAGCGAATCTATCTACAGACCAGGGAGGCGGTGCCGGGTGCGGAGGAGGGGCCGCAGCGCTGCCAGTGAGGATTAGTTTTCATGTCGCGTCTCATGCCGGGCCACCGGATTGCCGCAATTCTGGTGCTGATCGCCGCCGGGGCCTGGGTGGCGACCGGCAAGTTTTCATCTGTCGGCAGCGATCAGGTGCTGGCCGCCCAGCCGGCCGGAACCGAGCCGCCCGCCGAGGCAGCGCCGGCCCGCCCGCTGCTGCCCACCGTCGCCGCGGTCGCGCCGAAATTCGCCGAACATGCCCGCGCCATCCGGCTCTCGGGCGAAACCCAGGCCGACAAGACGGTGACGCTGGCCGCCCGTGCCAATGGCGTGGTGCTGCGGCTCGAGGTCGCCGAGGGCCAGCGGATCGCCGCCGGCGCCGAGGTGCTGCGGCTCGAGGGGCCCGATGTCGAGGCCGCGGTGGCCAATGCCAAGGCGGTGCTGGCGCAGCGCGTGCAGGAGCTTGAGGCCGACGAGAAACTGGCCGCGAGCGGCAACTTCCCCGCGCTGCAGCTGCTCGCCGCGCGCACCGCCAAGGCGGTCGCCGAGGCCGCCGTGACCCAGGCCGAGGCCGCGGCCGACCGGCTCGTCCTGCGCGCCCCCTTCGCCGGCGTGATCGATTCGGTCAGCGCTCAGCAGGGCCAGTGGCTGCAGCAGGGCACCCCGGTGGCCGAGCTTCTGGCGCTCGACCCGATCGTGGTGCGCGCCGAGGTGAACGAGCTCGACGTGGGCGAGATCGCGCCCGGCGCCAAGGCCCAGGTGACGCTGGTCGACGGCCGCCACTTCGAGGGCCAGGTGCGCTATGTCTCCAAGCTCGCCAGCAAGGTGACCCGCACCTATCCGGTCGAGGTGGCGCTGGCCAATCCCGCGGGCGCCATCCCGGCCGGAATGACCGCGCAGATCACCCTCTTCGCCCCGCCGGTGCGCGCCGTCACCGTGCCGCGCTCGGTCATCACCCTGTCCGACGCGGGCGCGCTCGGGCTGCGCACCGTCGATGCCGGCAACGTCACCCATTTCACCCCCGTCACCCTGGTCGACGATACCCCGGCCGGGCTGGTGCTGGCTGGGGTGCCGGACGGCGTGAAGATCGTCGTCTCCGGCCAGGATCTGGTGAAGGACGGCCAGAAGGTCGATGTCGTCGCGCCGCCCGCCGGCGGGCCGACCCTGGGCGACATGTCCGGCCTCGACGGCAGCGGCGCCGGCGGCGCAGGCCAATGAAGCTCGTCGAGCTTGCCATCCGGAACACCCGGCTGACGCTGTCGGTGCTGGCCTTCCTGATCGTCGCCGGCGCGATGGCCTATGCGACCATCCCGAAGGAGGCCGAGCCCGACGTCCAGATCCCGATCATGTATGTCAACATGCTCTACAGCGGGATCTCGCCGGAGGATTCGGAGCGGCTCTTGCTGCGGCCGATGGAAACCCAGATCAAGACCATCGCCGGCATCAAGAAGATGACCTCGACCGCCTTCGAGGGCGGCGGCTCGGTGCTGATCGAGTTCCAGGCCGGCGCCGATCTACGCAAGGCGCTCGAGGACGTGCGCGCCAAGGTCTCGGACGCCAGGCCCAACCTGCCCTCGGGCATGACCCAGGATCCCTCGGTCCACGAGGTGAACATCTCGGAATTCCCGGTGCTTGTCGTGACCCTCTCGGGCGACGTGCCGGAACGCGCGCTGACCGCCGCTGCCCGCAGCCTGCGCGACCGCATCGCCGATGTGCCGGGCGTGCTCGACGCCAACCTGCAGGGCGTGCGCGACGACGAGGTGGACGTGACGGTGGAGCCCGCCAAGCTGGTCTCCTACGGCCTACGCCCCGACCAGCTCATCACCGGGGCGAGCGCCAACAACCAGCTGGTCGCCGCCGGCGCGATGGAAGGCGCCCGCGGCCGCTACGCGATCAAGGTGCCGGCGCTGATCGAGACGCCGGAAGACGTGGCCAACCTGCCGATCCTGGCCACCGGCAATGCGGTGGTGCGCGCCCGCGACATCGCCACCATCACCGCGACCCAGGCCGACCCGACCACCATCACCCGGCTGAACGGCAAGCCCGCCGTCGCCATCGAGGTGTCCAAGCGCACCGGCGCCAATCTGATCGAGACGGTGGACACGGTGAAGAAGCTCACCGCCGCGGCCAAGGGGCTGTTGCCGCCCGGCACCGTCATCACCTTCAGCCAGGACAAGTCGACCAATATCCGCCAATTGCTGTCCGACCTGCAGAACTCGGTGCTGACCGCGGTGATCCTGGTCTTCATCGTCATCCTGTTCTCGCTCTCGGCCCGCGCCTCGCTGCTGATCGGCCTGGCGATCCCGGCCTCCTTCCTGATGGGCATCCTCGGCCTCTCGCTCGCCGGGCTGACGGTGAATATCGTCGTGCTGTTCTCGCTCATCCTTGCGGTGGGCATGCTGGTCGACGACGCCATCATCGTCACCGAATTCGCCGAGCGGCGGATGGCCGAGGGGATGGACCGCCGCGAGGCTTTCGCGATGGCCTCGCACCGCATGGCCGGCCCGGTGATCGCCGCCACCATGACCCGGGTCGCCGCCTTCTCGCCGCTGTTGTTCTGGCCCGGCATCGTCGGCCAGTTCATGATGTATCTGCCGATCACCCTGATCGCGACGCTGTCGGCCTCGATGCTCTACGCGCTGATCTTCGCGCCCACGCTCGGCGCGCTGATCGCCAAGAAATCGCCCGAAGGCGACACCCGGCGCGACAGCCTCTACATGCGCTTCGTGGTGCGGGCGATCCGGCATCCCTGGCTCGTCACCTTCGCCGCCGTCCTGGCCCTGGTCGCGGTGCCGGTGGCCTATGGCAAATACGGCAAGGGGGTGGAGTTCTTCCCCAATGTCGAACCCGATTACGGCCTGCTCTATGTCCATGCCCGCGGCAATCTCTCGATCCAGGAAATGGATGCGCTGACCCGCCAGGCCGAGGTGAAGCTGCTCGGCTGGCCCGGCATCAAGACGGTCTATACCCGCGCCGGCAAGCCCTCCGGCGCCTCCTTCGGCGGGACCGTCGATCCCGATGTGGTGGGTGTCATCCAATACGAATTCGTCGACTGGCGCCATCGCCCGGCGGCCAACGAAATCCTGGCGAGCCTGCGCAAGGCGATGGTCGGCCTGCCCGGCGTCTCGGTCGAGGTCTCGGTGCCGCAGGCCGGCCCGCCCAGCGGCAAGCCGATCCAGATCCAGCTCTCGGCGGTCGATCCGGCCGGGCTGAACGACCTCGCTCGGCAGGTCGCGGCGAAGCTGAAGACCAATCCCGACGTGGTCGACGTGTCCGACGGCCTGCCGCCGCCCGGCGTCACCTGGGAATTGAACGTCGACCGCGCCGGCGCCGCCCGCGCCGGCGTCGCCCCCGGCACCGTCGGCGCCATGGTCCAACTCGTCACCGACGGGCTGAAGCTGACCGACTACCGCCCGCCGGGCCATGACAACGCGGTGGACATCCGGCTACGGCTGCCGGCGGAATACCGCACCCTGTCGATGCTGGACGAGTTGCGCCTGCCCACTGCGCACGGCCCGGTGCCGCTGTCGAACTTCGTCACCCGCAGCGCCGCGCCCTCGACCGGCACGCTGACCCGGATCGACGGCGAACGCACG
>JAKAJW010000100.1 GCA_021813645.1 Pseudomonadota bacterium
CGTTCAGGATGCCCATGATCCGCGGCCGGTCGAGCCCGAGCCCCTGCACCGGCGGCCGCGGCGCGGTCAGCCGGTCCCGCACCGCCGCCGGCAGCTCGGAGGCGGCGATCAGCGCCGCCGGCCGGCCGCGCTCCAGCACCTCGACCCGGTCGAACCAGCACCAGCCGCCGGCCAGGCTCAGGGCGCTGTCCGGCCGCGCCGGGTCCAACATCGCGATGGGGCGGAAATAGGTCATGGCCTCGGTCCTGCGTCTGCCCCGCTCTAGGCGTGGCGGCCCCGGCTTGGCAAGCCTCAGCCCGCGGCCCGCTCGACCGGAACGCGGCTTCCCGCCGGAACCGCAACATGGCCGTGAACCAAAAGCCGGTCCGCCGCCAGCAGCTCGGCCAGCCACAGCGCCAGCGCCACCGGCTCGCGCGAGCTTGGGCCGTCCACCGCGTCGAGCACCAGCTTGGACGGCGCCCAGACCACCGTCTGGCCGTGCTTCATCGCCCAGTCGAGCTCGGTGCGGCTCGCCACAACCACGCAGCGCGGGTCGCGCCCGGCCAGCACCCAGGCGTTCTGCTCGATCGCCAGCAGGTCGATGCGCCGCTGCGCCGGCTTCACCGCCGAGGCCGGCCGCGACCCGTCCGGCAGGCCCACCGCCAGGATCACCGGCCGGCCCTCGGCCTCCCAGGCGTCGAGCCAGCCGGGCAGCCGCGGATCGGCGACCGCCGCATTGTCGAGATAGACCACCAGCGGATGCAGCGCCGTCTCCTGGCCGTCCGCCGCCACCGCGCGCAGCGGCACTTCCGCCCGTGACCGGACGATCTCCACCCCCAGCGCGCCGGGGCCGCGGTCGAGCTTCTCGATCCGCACGAAGACCCGCATCGCCCGCGGTTCCGCCAGGATCCGATCGGCCACCCGCTCGGCCAGGGTCTCGAGCAGGTTCAGCCGCTCCGCCGCCAGTTCCGCCGCGATCGCCTCGGTCAGCCGGTCGTAGGACAGGATGCGGTCCACGTCGTCGTCGATCGGTCCGGGCTGCGGCCGCACCTCCACCGCGATATCGAAGCGCACCCGCTGGCGGGTGCCGCGCTCGGCCTGGAAGGCGCCGATCTCCACCTCCACCACATGGTCGCGCAGGGAAATCCGGTCGCGCGGATCGGCCGAGGCAGTGGCCTCGGCGCGTTCCTCCGGATGGGCGAAGGCAAGGCGGATATCGGTCGTCATCGGTCAGTCCCACAGCGCGGGAAGGCAGTCCCGCAGCCGGGTTATACGCCGTTTACGCCGCCCTGCGAGGCCCAAGCGCGGCATCGCAGGCGCATAGGCGACGCCTGGATCAGTTCGCGGCGAGCTGGACCGGGTCCTTGTAGAAGATATGTGCGCCGATCTTGGTCGTTTCTTCGAAGCGGTGCGACCAGCCGGGATGCACCCAGACGGTGTGGAAATAGGTCGCCCCGTCGGTCAGATCGCGCGGCGCGCCATCGAGGATCAGCCGGGCGATCTTGCCCGCCCGCTCATAGGCCAGGGGGTCGCGGATCACATCGGCCCGGCCGTCGCATTTGTAGGAAAACTGGCAGCCCTGGTTCACCACGGCGCAGACATCATGCGGAAAGTCCGGCGAGTCGGCGCGGTTCACCACCACTTCGGCCACCGCGAATTCGCCCTTCACGGATTCGCCGCGCGCCTCGAAATAGATCGTCTTCGCCAGGCAGGACCAGTCCTCGCCGCCGGTCGCCAGCGGCAGCGTGTCGAGCCAGGCGTCCGAATATTGCACCTGCTGCACCACCGGCTCGCCCGGCTTGGCGATCGGCGTGGTGATCTTCTCGATCCGCGAAGGCGTCACCGCCGCGAACGAGGTTCTCTCCTGCCCCAGCAACAGCGAAAGCCGGCCGTCGACGCTCGGCGGCGCGACGGTCTCGCTGGCGGTCACCGCGGCATCGGTTTGCGGGTTGAGTGTGGTATCGGCATAGGCCGCCCCACTCAGAGCACCGCCCACGGCAAGAATGACCGCGAGACCACGCGCCCAGAGTTGAATAAGCTGCATCGTTCCGTTCCCGAACTCATTGCGCGGCCCGGCTTCTGCGGCCGGACCGTCGGGCCGGATATCGAAAAAGTCCAAGCGAGTCCATTTATGTGGCAGAATTGTCACAAAAATAGGCGGAATTCCGCAAGCAACGGCGGCACAGCGCCGCAAACCGGAACCGCCCGCGCTTTGCGGCGATTTTTCAAATCACTGAAATATAAGACTAATTATCCCTCGCCTCGGCGGCAGCCTTGCGGTCCTTTAGCGCCGAGTGTGCGGCGGCAAGTCGCGCAACCGGAACGCGAAACGGCGAACAACTTACATAATCGAACCCGGCATTGCGGCAAAACGCAATCGACTCGGGGTTGCCGCCATGCTCGCCGCAGATCGACAGGGTCAGCTTCGGCCGAGTTTCGCGCCCCCGACGGGCGCCAATCAGCAGAAGCTCGCCGACGCCGTCGACATCGAGAATGTGAAACGGATCCTCGGGAAACACGCCCTGCTGGACATAGGCGCCCATGAATCGGCCGGCGTCGTCGCGCGACAGGCCATAGGTCATCTGGGTCAGGTCGTTGGTGCCGAAGGACAGAAAGGCGGCGTGCTGGGCGATCTCGCCTGCCCTCAGCGCGGCGCGCGGGGTCTCCACCATCACCCCCAGCCGGTAGTCGAAATCGGCCCCTTCCCGTGTCTTCACCGCCGCCGCCACCGCGTCGATCCGGCTCTTCACCAGTTCCACCTCGCGCCGGGCGGACACCAGCGGGATCATCACCTCCGGCACCACCGGCTCGCCCGCTCGGTTCACCTCCACCGTCGCCTCGAAGATGGCGCGGGCCTGCATGTCGTAGATCTCGGGGATGGTGATGCCCAGCCGCACGCCGCGCATGCCCAGCATCGGGTTGAACTCCGACAGCGCCTCGACCCGCCGCGTCACCTCCGACAGCGGCCGGTCGAGCGCCTCGGCCAGCTCGCGCAGCCCCTCCCGGCTCTGCGGCAGGAACTCGTGCAGCGGCGGATCGAACAGCCGGATGCAGACCGGCTTGCCCGCCATGATCTCGAACAGCCGCACGAAATCCGCCCGCTGCATCGGCAACAGCCGGTCGAGCGCCGCCTGCCGGTCGGCCGCGGTATCGGCGAAGATCATCTCGCGCATGACCGTCAGCCGGTCTTCCTCGAAGAACATGTGCTCGGTGCGGCAAAGGCCGATGCCCTCGGCCTCGAAGCGCCGCGCCGTGGTCGCGTCGGCCGGCGTGTCGGCATTGGCGCGCACGCCGATGTCGCGCACCGCGTCGGCCCAGTTCAGCAGCGCGCGGAACGACTCGTCGAGCGCCGGCTCCAGCATCTCCGCCACCCCGACCAGCGCCTCGCCGCGGGTGCCGTCGACGGTGATCAGGTCGCCCTCGTGGAACAGCCGCCCATCCGCCGCCTTCAGCACCCGGTCGCGCAGGTTCAGGCTCAGCTCCGAGGCCCCCACCACGCAGGGCAGGCCCAGCCCGCGGGCGATCACCGCCGCGTGGCTGGTCATGCCGCCCCGCTCGGTCAGCACGGCCGAGGCGGCATGCATGCCGCGGATGTCCTCCGGCGCGGTCTCGCGGCGCACCAGCACACAGGGCTCGCCGCGCGCCGCCGAGGCCTGCGCCGCGGCCGAGGAAAACACGATCCGCCCCTGCGCCGCCCCCGGGCTGGCCGCGATGCCGCGGGCGAAGCGGTCGCGCGGCCCGCGCGGATCGACCTGCCGGTGCAGCAGCTCGCTCAGCGCCCGCGGCTCGACCCGCAGCACCGCATCCTCGGGCGCGATCACCCCGTCCTCGGCCAGCGCCACCGCGATCCGCACCGCGGCGCGCGACGAGCGCGCCACCTTCACCGCGTCGATCACGTGCAACTGGCCGGATTCGACGGTGAACTCGATCTGCATCTCTTCCTTCAGCCGGGCCCGGCAGATCGCGCCGAACCGCATCAGATCGGCGAAGATCTCGGGCGCCGCCTCCTCGAGCGACGGCCCGCGCCGGTCGCGGGTGAGATAGAGCGCCTCCGGCCCCGAGAGCGCGTCGCGGCCCTGGCTCTGGCCGAGGTAGCGCCCGGTCACCTGCGGCTGGCCGGTGACCGGATCGACGAATTGGATCACCCCCGAGCCGGAGATGCCCGGCCCCATCCCCAGCGCCATCTCCTGCACCACCAGGCCCAGCCCCGCCTCCGGCGGCGCGCCCTTCACCTGGCGCAGGAGCCGGGCCGAGGTGCCCTCCCAGGCCCGCGCCATCGAGCGCAGCACCTCGGTCAGCTGGCGGACCGGATCCTGCGGGAAAGGCTCCTCCATCTCCTGCTCATAGGCCCTGAGCGCCGCCCGCAGCGCCTCGGCCGAGGGCTCGGCCCCGGCGAAAGCCTCGGCATCGAGCCGGGCGACATGGGTGGCGTAGGACTGCACGAAGCGCAGATAGAGCGCCGTCGCCGCCGCCTCGCCCTGGGTCCGGCACAGCGCGGCATGCGAGGCCTCGTTCAGCCCGATGTTCAGGATGGTCCCCGGCCCGCCCCATTCCGGCTCCTCGGGCGAGGGCCGGACGGAGACCAGGGGATGCGGCCCGAAATGCGCCAGGATCGCCGCCGCATCGGGCCGCTGGCCGGCGGCGATGGCCCGCACCGCGGCGGTCGACAGCGCCACCGTCGCCGGCACCGGCAGGCCGAGCCGGATCAGCCGTTGCAGGCATTTGGCGCGCCAGCCGTGGCTCGCCCGCGCGATCGGCGCGGTGGGCGTGACCTCGGCATAATCGGCGATCGGCGTCAGTTTCTGCACTGCGGCATTCCTCCTGCGGGCAGGATACTCCGCAATTGCGGTGGCGCAAGGGCGGAGGAAAGGCGGGGAACGGCCCGCCCCCAAGCCCCTTACCGGAAGTGTTGCACGGCCACCGCCAAGGCGCGGCGCGAACAGAGTGCCAGCATGAAGACGCCCCCGCAGAAATTTGCGGGGGCGTTGTCCTTTCACTTTGCGTTCGAAGGACTTGGCCGCAATCGATGGAAGCCGCGCTCCGACCGGTTCCTCCTTTTCTCACTCTCCGAAGACCACATGGCCGCCTTCGTCGATCGGCCAGGCTGGGTTCCATGCGATCTCCCAGATGTGGCCATCGGGGTCCGCGAGGTAACCTCGAACGCCACCCTGGGGCGGGGCGTCAGCCTCTCGGAGAACAGTCGCGCCGGCGGCCACGAGCCTCTTCATGACGGCCCGTACCTCCCCTTCCCCGGAGACGTTGTGGGCGAGGGACATCGCCCCCGACGCGGGCAGATCCCGCGCCCCGGTGTCCTCTTCGAGCGAGCCCTTCAGCCATGTGCCGAAGACGAGACCGTTCATCTGGTAGAAGATGATCTCCTCATTCTCGAATACAGGCCTCCAGCCGAAGCCGTCCCGGTAGAACCTTTTCGATCTCTCGAGATCGGAAACGCCGAGGGTCACCACTGCGATTTGTTGCTGCATGTCCATGTCCTTCTGCTGCGCCCGCGCGGCATGCGCTGGCGCCTTGGCCATGGGACGCGACAATCGGAGCGCCGATGCGCGAAAGGACCCGCTTTGCGGGGGCCGGGCCAACCGCACCGACCTAACCTGTTTCTGGTGTCCACACCTTACCCGACGCCCCGCACCCCACGCAATCAGTCCGTCCATATCGGGGCCGCGCAGGTTCCAGAGCGGTCATCGCGGCGGCGCCGCGTGGTTCACAACACATCTGGCAAGGGGCTTGGCCCGCCCCCCGCGCCCGTGTCCCGGGAGGCTTTCCGCCCCCCGAGGATGTTTGCCGGACCGTGGGTCGGAGGGCTCAGCCCTCAAGCTTCGCCAGATCGGCGACCTGCAGGCAGATGGCGCGGATCCGGCTCAAGAGGTTCAGCCGGTTGCGGCGGATGATCTCGTTGGGGCTGTTCACCTGCACCGCCTCGAAGAAGGCGTCGATCGGGGCGCGCAGGCCCGCCATCGCCGCCATCGCGGCGGGGAAATCCTCCGCCGCCATCGCCGGGGCAATCGCCGCCTCGGCGGCATCCAGCGCGGCGAAAAGCGCGGTTTCCGTCGCATCCTCGGCGAATTTCGGATCGGCGCCGAAGCTGTATTCCACCCCGTCCTTCTCCTCGGCCTGGGTCAGGATGTTGTTCGCGCGCTTGAACCCCTGCACGAGGTTGGTGCCGTCCTCGGTGGCGAGGAAGGCCGAGAGCGCCTCGGCCCGCTTCACCAAGAGCGTCAGATCGTCATTGCCCGGCATGGCGAGGCAGGCGTCGATCACGTCGTGGCGGATGCCCTGATCGCGCAGGTGGACCTTCAGGCGGTCGTGGAAGAAGGCGAGGAGGTCGGCGGCATTTCTCGTCCCTGCGGCCTCAAACTCGTCCATACGCGTCCGATCATCATCGAAAGTGCTTGGCCTATCTGTTTCGGCAAGGCGCGCACGCGCTTCTTCCGCCTGCACAGCCGATTGCTCGAAGTGCTCCAGCATGATGGCAAAGCTGTCCGGCTTCCCAGACCAATGCGGCAACTGCTCCATGAGGGGGAGAAACTCAACCACCTTTCGCTGAACCTCTTGCCCCTTCCCGTGCTTGGCCAAGAGCGGCAGCAATCCCACCCGCACCCCATTCCCCAGCACCAGCCGGATCACCCCCAGCGCCGCCCGGCGGAGCGCGAAGGGGTCCTTCGACCCCGTCGGCTTCTCGTCGATGGCCCAGAACCCGGTCAGCGTGTCGATCTTGTCGGCCAGCGCCACGGCCACCGACACCGGCTCGCTCGGCACTTCGTCCGAGGGGCCGAGCGGCTGGTAATGCGCCTTGCAGGCCGCGGCCACCGCCTCCGGCAGCCCCGCCGCCCGCGCGTAATAGCCGCCCATCGTGCCCTGCAACTCGGGGAATTCGCCCACCATCGCCGATTGCAGGTCGGCCTTCGCCACCCGCGCCGCCTCGGCGGCGAGGTCGGGGGCGGCGCGGACCAAGGGCGCGATCTCGCGCGCCAGCGCCTCGATCCGGGCGATCCGGTCGGCCTGGCTCCCGAGCTCGTTGTGAAAGGTCACCTGCGCGAGCCCCGCGGCCATCCCCTCCAGCCCCTCGGCCTTCACGGTGCGCAGGTCGTTCTCCCAGAAGAACCGCGCATCCGAGAGCCGGGCCGCCAGCACCTTGCCGTTCCCCTTCAGGATGGTCGCGCCGTGGTCCGCCGTCTCCCGGTTCGCCACCGTCACGAAGCGCTCGATCCGCCCCGTCTTCGGGTTCTTCACCGAGAAGAACTTCTGATGCTCGCGCATCGAGGTCTGCAGCACCTCGGGCGGCAGGCTCAGGAAGCTCTCGCCGATCGGCCCCATCAGCACCACCGGCCATTCCACGAGCCCCGCCACCTCGGCCAGGAGCCCGGCGTCCTCCACCACCTCCAGCCCCTGGGCGAAGGCCTGGGTCGTCGCCTCGTGCCAGATCGCCGCCGCCCGCTCGGCCGGGTCGAGCATCACATGCGCGGCCTTCAGCTTCGCCGCGTAGTCGTCGAACGAAGTCACCGCGAACGCCCGCGGCGCCATGAACCGATGGCCCCAGGTCGTGTCGCCGGCCGCGATCCCGTCGACCGTCAGCGGCACCACCTCGGCGCCGGCCTCGGTGGTCAGGATGCAGAGGATCGAATGCAGCGGCCGCACCCAGCGCAGGCTGCCGGCGCCCCAGCGCATCGACTTCGGCCAGGGGAAGGCGCGGATCACTTTCTCCAGCACCTCGGCCACGATCTCCGGCGCCTTCCGGCCGGGCTTCGTCACCACGGCGAACAGCGTGGCGCCGCCCTTCTTGTCGGCCCGCTCCTCGAGCTGGTCGCGGCTGAGGCCGGTGGCGCGCAGGAAACCCTCGATTGCCGCGGCCGGCGCATCGGCGCGCGGCCCCTTGCGCTCTTCGCGCAGCGTCGGGCTCTCGGCTGCCAGCCCCTCCACCGTCAGCGCCAGCCGGCGGGGGGTGGAGAAGGCGGCGGCATGGCCATAGCTCAGGCCCGCCTCCACCAGCCCGTCGGTGACGAGCTTCTTCAGGTCCTCCCGCGCGCGGGGCTGCATCCGGGCGGGGATTTCCTCCGAAAAGAGTTCGATGAGGAGGTCGGGCATGGTCTCACTCCACCATGGAGGTGTCTTGCGGATGGGAGGGGTCGAACTGCTGCCAGGCATAGCCGCGCCCGTCGGGGAAGACGGCGATCACCCGGTCGACATCGGGGGTGACCCCCTTCGCGGCCAGGAAGGCCTTGGCCTCGCCCGATTTCAGCGCCAGGCTGATCGCCTTGGCGTTGAAGCAGGAAAACCAATGCGGCGCCAGAAGCGGCTCGGCCCCGGCATAGGGCGCATAATGGGCGGCCAGTTCCGGCAGCGGCGTCGCCACCGTGAAACAGGCGCGGAAGCGGATCGGCGAGGAATTGGCGTCGATGCCGTGGAAGCCGCCCACCGTCAGCGGCAGCGCGGCGCCGCCCGCCTTCGGCACCAGCGTCATCGCCAGCTCGGGGCCCAGCGACACCTGCCGGTAATAGGCGTATTGCAGCGAATACCAAAGCCCGGCGCCGGCCAGCACGGTCACCGCCAAAAGCCCGCCGGCCACAACCTTGCCCTTCATGCCGCCGCCCTCCACAAAGCCTTGGCTGCGGTCGCCGCAGATGCTACCCGCGCGGCAAGGAGGCCCGGACGATGGACATTCCCTTCCTGGTGAAGGTGCTCGGCGCGCTCTTTGCGATCATGAACCCCTTCGTGAACCTGCCGATCTTCCTCGGCCTCACCGAAGGGCTCGACCCGGCGGCGCAGCGCCGGCTCGGCCTGCGCGTCACGCTCTACAGCGCGGCGATCTGCGCGGTGGTGGCGCTCGCCGGCCAGCGCATCCTCGCCTTCTTCGGCGTCAGCGTCGACGATTTCCGCGTCGCCGGCGGCCTGGTGCTGGCGATGATCGCCTTCGGCCTGCTGAACGGCACCGGCAGCGCCGCCCATCACGGCTCGACCGAGGAAAAGGCCGGCCACGCCGATTTCGCCGGCACCGCCTTCTACCCGCTCGCCTTCCCGATGCTGGTCGGCCCCGGCACGATCACCACGCTGATCGTCTTCCTCGGCCAGGCCCAGGGCCCGGCGCAGATCGCGGCCTTCGCCACGGCGCTCGCCGCGGTGCTCGCGGCGCTCGGCCTGGTGCTCTGGTTCGGCGCCGCGCTCGGCCGCTATCTCTCGCAGACGCTGCGGGTCGTCATGTCCCGGCTGATGGGCATGATCCTGCTCGCCATCGCCGTGGCGATGCTGGC
>JAKAJW010000414.1 GCA_021813645.1 Pseudomonadota bacterium
GGGCGCGGCGGAAACCGCCCGGGCCTATGCCCGGGCGCTGGCCCGCCGCGACGGGCCGATCCTTCCGCTCGTCACCGAAACGCCCGACGCTGCCCGCGTGTTGGTCGAGCGGCATGTCTGCATCGACACCACCGCCTCCGGCGGCAATGCCCAGCTGCTCGCCGCGGTCGGCGGCAACTGAGCCTGAACGCACCGGTGCGCCCCACCGGGGCGCGCCGGCCCAGGCGCGTCCCCCCGGCACGACAATTCGGGCCGGCGATCCACCCTCCGCCGATCGCTGTCGTGACGTGACGTTTCGTTGACGTGAACGTTAACTTCGCTTGCCTCATGGCCAGCCGACGGCCATCTGTTCCGCGACATCGCCGCAACCCCGACAGCAGCCGTGACTCTAGCGACCGTGCCTCCAGACACCGCCAAGGCGCACCTGACCATCCGAGAGATGTGCGAGGCGTTCAACGTGACGCCGCGTGCCTTGCGGTTCTACGAATCCAAGGAATTGCTGACCCCGATCCGCAAGGGCCAGCGGCGTCTGTATACCCGGCGCGAACGCGCGCGGCTGACCTTGATCCTGCGCGGCAAGCGCTTCGGGCTCAGCCTGGAAGAGATCCGCCAGCTCTTGGAGCTCTACGCCCGCGACAACCGCAACGAAGCGCAGCTGCGCCAGGCCTGCCAGATCGCCCGCGTCCGGCTCGAACAGATGTGCGCGCAACGCGACGAGCTCGATCTGGCGATCGCCGATCTGACCAGCGAACTGACCTGGGGCGAAGCCGAGCTCGTCCGCCTCGGCCAGGCCAAGGCCGCAGAATAACCCCGAGGGAGGACCCCATGCCCGCCTATGCCGCCCCCACCAAGGACATCCAGTTCCTGCTGCACGAGGTCCTGAAGGTGAGCGAAGCGCCGGTGCCCGGCTATGCCGAGCTCGACCCGGAAACGACCGGCGCGATCCTCGACGAGGCCGGCAAGCTCGCCGCCGACGTCTTGGCCCCGCTGAACCCGGTCGGCGACCGCGAGGGCTGCCGGCTGGAGAACGGCGTGGTCTACACCCCCACCGGCTTCCAGGCGGCCTTCGCGGCGATGAAGGAGGGCGGCTGGAACGGGCTCGACCTGCCCGAGGAGTTCGGCGGCCAGGGCCTGCCCTATCTGATGGGCTCGGCAGTGGGCGAGATCTTCGTCTCCGCCAACATGGCCTTCAACATGTATCAGGGCCTGACCCATGGCGCGATCGGCGCCATCCTCGCCCACGGCACCCCGCAGCAGAAGGCGACCTATCTGCCGAAGATGGTCAGTCTCGACTGGACCGGCACGATGAACCTGACCGAACCGCATTGCGGCACCGATCTCGGCCTCTTGCGCACCAAGGCCGAGCCGCAGCCGGACGGCAGCTACAAGATCACCGGCCAGAAGATCTTCATCTCCGCCGGCGAACACGACCTGGCCGAGAACATCGTGCACTTGGTGCTGGCCAAGGCGCCGGGCGGCGGCGAGGGCACCCGCGGGATCAGCCTCTTCATCGTGCCGAAGTTCCTGGTGAACGACGACGGCAGCCTGGGCGCCCGCAACGCGGTGTCGGCCGGCAAGCTCGAAGAGAAGATGGGCATCCACGGCAATGCCACCTGCGTGATGAACTACGACGGCGCGACCGGCTATCTCCTGGGCGAGCTGCACAAGGGCATGCGGGCGATGTTCACCATGATGAACGAGGCGCGCATCGGCGTCGGGCTGCAGGGCTATGCGGTGGCCGAGGCCGCCTATCAGTCCTCGCTCTCCTATGCCAAGGACCGGCTACAGGGCCGCGCCGTCACCGGCGCCGCCAACCCCTCGGGCGCGGCCGATCCGCTGATCGTTCACCCCGACATCCGCCGCGCGCTGATGGATCAGAAGAGCTTTGTCGAAGGCGCCCGTGCGCTGACCCTCTGGGGCGCCGCGCTGATCGACCGCACCCACCGCAGCAAGGATGCCGAAGCCGAGGCGATGATCTCGCTGCTGACCCCGGTCATCAAAGGCTTCCAGACCGACATGGGCTTCCAGTCGGCGGTCCAGGCCCAACAGATCTTCGGCGGCCACGGCTATATCGAAGAGCAGGGCATGAGCCAGTTCGTCCGCGACGCCCGCATCGCGATGATCTACGAGGGCGCCAACGGCATCCAGGCGCTCGATCTGGTCGGCCGCAAGCTGGCCCTGAACGGCGGCAAGGCGATGATGGCCTTCTTCGAGATGGTGAAGGGCTTCATCAAGGACAACGCCGAGGACGAGACCCTGGCCAAGGACTTCCTGGAGCCGCTGAAGCAGGCCTCGAAGGACCTCCAGGCGGCGGCGATGTTTTTCATGCAGAACGGCATGAAGTCACCCGATGCGGCGCTCGCCGGTTCGACCGATTTCCTGCATCTGTTCGGCCATACCTGCCTCGGGCTGATGTGGGCGCAGATCGCCAAGGCCGCGCTCGCGGCCCGCGCCGCCGGCGGCGCCGACCCGGCCTTCCTCGAGGCCAAGCTGGCCACCGGGCGCTACTATATGGCGCGCCAGCTGCCGGCGACCGGGCTGCACCTGGCCCGCATCACCTCCGGCGCCGGCCCGGTGATGGCATTGGCGGCCGAGGCGTTCTAGGCTCGCAGGCGTCCGCTAGGGAGGAGAGAATGCCCAAACGCCTGCGCTTCACTCGCCGTTTTCCGGTCAGCCTGACCGAAGACGCCTATCGCCGGCTGCGCGCCTTCGCCGCCGAGGCGGGCATCAGCCAGGACGAGGCGCTGGTGTTCTTCTTCGAGAACTTCACCTCGGTGGTCGACGGCGAGACCCTCGGCCATCGGCTGAACCTGTTCAAGGCCGAGCTCGAGGAGCGCAAGCGGTGAACGCCTGCCCGCAAGCCCCTGCGCCTGACCGCTTGCGCCAAGCGGACGCCCCAAGGCTGCGGCCGTTGGGGCGAAAGCACCCCATCGGCGGGCCGGGGCGGGCGCCCCGCGCTGCGGCCGCCAACTCCAGGAGCGACCGATGACGGCACAACTCCACTGCTTCGGCGAAAGCGGCAATTCCTACAAGGCCGCGCTTACCCTCGAACTTTCCGGCTATGGCTGGGAACCGGTCTGGCTCGACTTCTTCAACGGCGGCGCGCGCAGCCCGGAATTCCTCGCGATCAATGAGATGGGCGAGGCGCCGGTCTTCGTCGAGGACGGGCTGACGCTCACCCAATCCTGCGTGATCCAGCTCCATGTCGCCGAGCGCACCGGGAAATTCCTGCCCCCGCCGGAGTTGCGCGCCGAGATGATGCGCTGGCTGTTCTGGGACGCCCAGAAAGGCTCCGGACAGCAGGGCACCCTGCGGTTTCTGATGAACTTCCTGCCCGCCGAGAAGCGGCCGCAGGACGCGATCCGCTTCCTCTCCGGCCGGGTCCAGGCGGGCCTCGCCACGCTGGAACGCCATCTGCGCGGGCGCGACTGGATGGTCGGCGACGCCCCTAGCCTCGCCGACCTCGCCTGCTGCGGCTATCTCTACTACCCCGAACCCTTCACCTTCGACCGCGAGGCGCTGCCAGCGGTCGATGCCTGGCTCGACCGCATCGCGGCGCTGCCGGGCTGGAAACATCCCTACGAGTTGATGCCCGGCAATCCGTCCGACCGGGCCTGAGGAGGATCCCATGACCGAAGCCTTCATCTATGACGCCGCCCGCACCCCCCGCGGCAAGGGCCGTCCCGACGGCAGCCTGCACGAGGTCACCTCGGTCGCGCTTTCGGCCAAGGTGCTGAACGCGGTGAAGGCGCGCAACGGGCTCGAGGGCCATGCTGTCGAGGACGTGATCTGGGGCAACGTCACCCAGGTCGGCGAGCAGGGCGGCTGCCTGGCGCGCTCGGCGGTGCTGCTGTCCGATCTCGACCAGTCGATCCCCGGCCTCTCGATCAACCGCTTCTGCGCCTCGGGGCTGGAAGCGGTGAACCTTGCCGCAAATCAGGTGAAGGCGGGCGCCGGCCAGGCCTATATCGCCGGCGGGGTCGAGATGATGGGCCGCGTCGCGATGGGTTCGGACGGCGCCGCCATCGCGGTCGACCCGAGCTTGGCGATGAAGACCTATTTCGTGCCCCAGGGCATCTCGGCCGATATCATCGCCACCGAGTACGGCTTTTCCCGCGACGACTGCGACGCGCTCGCGGTGGAAAGCCAGAAGCGCGCCGCCGCCGCCTGGGCCGAGGGCCGCTTCGCCAAATCGGTTGTCCCAGTGCGGGATCAGAACGGCCTCGCCATCCTCGAGCACGACGAGCATATGCGGCCGGGCACCGACATGCAGGCGCTCGGCGCGCTGAAGGCCTCGTTCAAGGAGATCGGCGAACATACGCCCGGCTTCGACAAGATCGCGACGATGCGATACCCGCATCTGGAGCGGATCAACCACGTCCATCACGCCGGCAATTCCTCCGGCATCGTCGACGGTGCCGCCGCGGTGCTGATCGGCAATGCCGAATTCGGCAAGGCGCATGGCCTGAAGCCGCGCGCCCGGATCCGCGCCACCGCCAAGATCGGCACCGATCCCACCATCATGCTCACCGGCCCGGTTCCGGTCACCGAGAAGATCCTGCGCGAGGCCGGCATGGGCATCTCCGACATCGATCTGTTCGAAGTCAACGAAGCCTTCGCCGCGGTCGTCCTGCGCTTCCTGCAGGCCTTCGACGCCGACCCGGCCAAGGTCAATGTCAACGGCGGCGCGATCGCCCTCGGCCATCCGCTCGGCGCCACCGGCGCAATCATCCTTGGCACCCTGCTCGACGAGCTGGAGCGCACCGGCAAGGGCACCGGCCTCGCCACGCTCTGCATCGCCTCCGGCATGGGCGCGGCGACGATCATCGAACGCGTCTAAGGCTAGCCGGGGCGGCGGCCGCGCCGCCCCACACCCCCGATCCAACCTTCCTCGGAGGCATTCGGGCCCGCCCCTTCCTCCGCCCGACACGGGAGAACCGCCATGACCGATTTCACCTATGCGACCGACGCCGAGGGCGTCGCCACCATCGCCTGGGACGTGCCCGGCAAGTCGATGAACGTGATGAGCCTCGAAGGCCTGACCGAGCTCGAGGCGCTGATCGACCGCGCGCTCGGCGATCCGGCGGTGAAGGGGGTGGTCCTCACCTCCGCCAAGAAGGACTTCGCCGGCGGCATGGACCTGAACGTCATCGCCAAGATGAAAGAGGCGGCCGGCGCCGATCCGGCCCGCGGCCTTTACGAAGGCACCATGCGCATCCACGGCCTGCTGCGGAAGATCGAACGCGCCGGCATGGATCCGAAGACGCTGAAGGGCGGCAAGCCGATCGCCGCCGCCCTGCCCGGCACCGCCGTCGGCATCGGGCTGGAGCTGCCGCTGTCCACCCACCGCATCTTCGCCGCCGACAACCCCAAGGCCAAGATCGGCCTGCCCGAGATCCTCGTCGGCATCTTCCCCGGGGCCGGCGGCACCACCCGACTGATCCGCAAGATGGGCCCGATCGCTGCCGCGCCGCTCCTGCTCGAGGGCAAGCTCTCCGATCCCAAGGCCGCCAAGGCGATGGGCCTGGTCGACGAGGTGGTGGAGGATCCGCTCGCCGCCGCCCGCGCCTGGGTGCTGGCCGCCAAGGACGCCGATCTGGTCAAACCCTGGGACCAGAAGGGCTTCAAGATGCCCGGCGGCGCGCCCTATACGCCGATGGGCTTCATGAATTTCGTCGGCGCCAATGCCATGGTCCATGGCAGGACGATGGGCGTCTATCCGGCCGCCAAGGCGCTGCTCTCGGCGGTCTACGAAGGCATGCTGGTCGATTTCGACACCGCGCTGAAGATCGAGGCGCGCTGGTTCACCCAGGTGCTGCTGAACCCGTCCTCGACCGCGATGATCCGCTCGCTCTTCCTCAACAAGGAGGCGCTCGAAAAAGGCGCGGTGCGACCCAAGGTCGTGCCCGACCAGGCGGTGAAGAAGCTCGGCGTGCTCGGCGCCGGCATGATGGGGGCGGGCATCGCCTATGTCGCCGCCCGCGCCGGCATCGAGGTGGTGTTGATCGACGCGGACCAAGCCGCGGCAGAGCGCGGCCGCGCGCATAGCGCCGGGCTGATGGACAAGGCGATCGCGCGCCGCAAGGCGACCGAGGCGCAGAAGGAGGCGCTGCTCGCCCTGATCACCCCGACCACTGACTATGCCGCGCTGGCCGGC
The DNA here is from genome assembly GCA_021813645.1 of Pseudomonadota bacterium. Lineage (GTDB taxonomy): Bacteria > Pseudomonadota > Alphaproteobacteria > Rhodobacterales > Rhodobacteraceae > Solirhodobacter. The sequence goes on from JAKAJW010000414.1 coordinate 6,158, forward strand.
GCCGACCTGATCGTCGAGGCGGTGTTCGAGGACCCGAAGGTGAAGGCCGAGGTGACGGCGAAGACCGAGGCGGTGGTGGGCGACACCTGCATCTTCGCCACCAACACCTCGACCCTGCCGATCTCCGGACTGGCCAAGGCCAGCCAGCGGCCCGAGCAGTTCATCGGCATCCATTTCTTCTCGCCGGTCGACAAGATGGCGCTGGTCGAGATCATCAAGGGCAAGCAGACCGGCGAGCGCGCGGTGGCCAAGGCGCTCGATTTCGTCCGCCAGATCCGCAAGACCCCGATCGTCGTCAACGACGCCCGTTTCTTCTACGCCAACCGCTGCATCATCCCCTATATCAACGAAGGCATCCGCATGGTGGCCGAGGGGGTCGAACCCGCGCTGATCGAAAACGCGGCCAAGCTCGTCGGCATGCCGCTCGGGCCGCTGCAACTGGTCGACGAGACCTCGATCGACCTCGGGGTGAAGATCGCCAAGGCGACCAAGGCGGCGATGGGGGCAGACTACCCCGACGACGCGGTGGACGGCGTGCTGTTCTGGATGGCCGATCAGGGCCGGCTGGGCCGCAAGTCGAAATCCGGCTTCTACGCCTATGACGGCGAAGGCAAGCGCGAGGGCCTCTGGTCCGGGCTGGCGGCGCGGTTTCCGCATGCCGCCGCGCAGCCCGAGCTGACCGAGGTGCAGCATCGCCTGCTCTTCGCCCAGGTGCTGGAGGCCGTCCGCGCACTGGAGGCCGGCGTGCTCACCGATATCCGCGAGGGCGACGTGGGGGCCATCCTCGGCTGGGGCTTCGCGCCTTGGTCGGGCGGCCCCTTCGCCTGGCTCGATATCCTCGGCGCGGCCCGCGCGGTGCAGCTCTGCGAGGGGCTGGCGGCGCGCCACGGTGCGCGTTTCGCGGCGCCGAAGCTGCTCGTCGAGATGGCCGAGAAGGGCGAAAGCTTCTACGCCCGCTTCGCGCCTGCAGCGCAGGCGGCCTGAGCCGCCCCAGCGGCCGGGGGCACGGCCCCCGGTCCTCTGAACCGTTTCGGACGAGAAATTTTCGGAACGGGAAAGCCGCGGCCGGGGCGCGGTTCAGGAATACCGCGGGCCGCCTTGGCTGCCCTGGGCCATGGCGGCGACCAGCCGCGCGGCCTCGGCGTAGTCGAGCCGCGGCGCCGCGGCCGGCGCAGTGCCGAGCAGCCGGTCGAGCGGGCTGGCATCGGCCGCGCAATGCAACAGCGCGCCGCCGCTGCAATAGACGGTCTGATCCTCGGCGAACTCCAGCGTCACCAGTTCCAGCCGACGCGGCGGCAGGCTGCGGCCGATGCCGTTCCAGCCGTCGAGCGCAAGCCCAGGCACCAGCACGAAGGGATCGCCATAAAGCGTCTCGGCGGCGTCCGCCTCGATCAGCACCGGCTGCTCAGGCAGCAGCCAGAACGCCTCGGCATTGCCAAGCGCGCCGGCAGGAACCGCGAGCGGCCACAGATGCGGCAGGGCCGACAGATCGACGTCGCGGCTGATCCGCTCCACCCGGCTCACCGGCTGCGGCCCGGCGTCGAAGGTCAGCACCAGATCGCCCGCGCGCAGCCGTTCGACCGGCTGCCAGCCGGCCTGGGTGGCCAGCCGCGTGCCGGTCAGGATTCCCTCGGCCGGGATCCCGGCCGCAATCTCCGCGGCCCAGGCCTTGGCCGCCATCTCGTCGATCGGATAGCCGCCGAAACCCTTGCGCTGCCAGAAAACTCCCATCTGCGTCTCCCCGTCATGGCTTCGGCGCGCCCTTCATCGGCGCCGTTGGCCTTGGATTAAGGAAGATTCGAACGTCCGGGACTTGGCGAAACTATGGTCAAAATTTGCCAATGTTTCGCTTTTGGCACCAATGCGCGCGATCGTTTCGGCTGGCGGCCCAATCTATGGCCGGCTCGGTTCGGGATCGAAGCGATAGCCGAACCGGGCGATATCCTCGGCGCAGAGCCGGGCCAGCCGCTCGGCATCCGCGTCGCGATAGAACGGCCGCCAGTCGCGCGCCCGGGCCGAGGCATTCACCCGTGCCACGGGGCCGAGCCGGAAGCCGAGATGCGCCTCGAACGGCGCCAGATCCTCGCCCAGATGTTCCAGCCGGGCGAAGAGATCGCAGCGTTCCCGGCCGCTCCGGTCGCGGACATAGGCGCCATAGGGCCAGGCGGCGAAGCCCGCCTCAGTCTGCGGATGGGCGAGGAAGGCGGGGAACTCCAGAAGCTTCGCCAGCCCGACCGCGGGATGGGCGAAGCTCTGCTCGCGCAGCCAGTGGTAGTAGGAGACCGCCCGATCCCAGGGATTGCGCACCAGGGTCAGCACGAAGAGCCCATCGAGATCCGCCGCCGTCACCAGCCCATCGAGATCGGCGAGCGTGGAGTGTTTCCACAGCCGCCCGGCCGTCTTCACCCCCCGCTGCCGTTGCCGCCGCGCCCGCGCCTTCGGCGTGTCGCCGACCAGGATATCGTCCTTCAGCGCCCGCGCCTCGAGCGCCTGGGCCAGCGCGGTGCCGCCGGTCTTCGGGATGTGGAGGAACAGATAGGCGCGTCCGCGCGACAGGATCATGCGGCCAGTTTCTCCACTTCCGCCCCCGGCGCAAGCTTGGAACGCAGCGCGATGATCGACCCCGCGGCGACGATCGCCGCCATGCCGAGCAGCGCCGCGGGCGCGAAGCTCTGCCCCCAGAGTATCACCCCCCACAGCGCCGAGGCGATCAGCAGCAGATATTCGAACACGGCGACCTGGCTCGCCTCGGCCAGCTGATAGGCCCGCGCCATCAGCCCGACGCCGAACAGCGAACCGGCCGCCTGCATCAGCACCACCGCGACGAACGGGCCGTCCGGCGCGGTCCAACCGCGCAGGATGAAACCGTCCGCCCCGGCCGGGACCGCATGCGGCACCAACGCCATCGCCCCGAGCCCGGCCACCCCCCAAAGCCCGAGCGCCAGAAAGAAACCCAACGTCAGCGTCGCCGCGCTTTCGCCCGCACACCATTGCCGGGTCGCGATGTTCGACAGCGCATAGAGCGCCGCC
>JAKAJW010000430.1 GCA_021813645.1 Pseudomonadota bacterium
GTCGGTCGCCTCGGGGGGGCGCACTGCGCCCAGTTCGGGCGCCGGCTCGGCCGCTTGGCCGGCCCCGGCCGCAGCGGCGCGGGCGGCCTTGCGCAAAATCCGGGCGAGGTCGCGGTCGCGCCGGTAGGCCGGCAGGCCGCAGCGGGCGGCTTGCAGCAGCAGGCGGGGGCGGCGCGGCGGGTTTTCGGCGTTCACGGCATCGAGCATTGCAACCTCCGGTCAAGGAGGCGCCGTTTTGGCATGGCCGCAACGGGCGTTGCGGCAGGCGCCGAGGTGCCGAACGCATGTTTCAGATTTCTTTAGCTTTCTTAACGAAATCTGACCGCCGAGACGGCCATTAACCGAGGGCTAACCATGATTACCCACGGTTGAACGTGGCCTAGAGCGGCCGCACGGGGCGGCGGTGTGGGCGTTTGGGGGGCTCGTCGGGGAATGACGACTGTCGCGATGGCAATGGCGCGGCCGGACGGGCTTCCCGGTGCCGTGCGTCTCTATCTCGATCACACCGCCGAGGGGGTGTCGCTGCGGGCCCTGGCGCGCCGCGAGGGCTGCCATGCCTCGACCGTGTTGCGCCAGGTGCGCCGCACCGAGAACCGGCGCGACGATCCGTTGATGGACGCGGCGCTGGCAGAGCTGGGGCGGTTGCATGCCGCCCGGAGCAATCAACCGCAGCAGAAGGACGAGGCCGAAATGAGCGCTGCCCTACGTGTCGAGACCCTGGTTCAAGACGAAGCCTCTCTGGCCCGCGAGGGCCGCCGCATCCTGCGCCGGTTGAGCGAGCCGGGGGCGATGCTGGTGGTGGCGCCGGATATGGAGAAGGCGGTGGTGCTGCGCGAATTCGCCGATGGGCGGACCGCGCGCACCGCGGTGGTCGAGCAGGTCGTGGCGCAGGCTTTCGCGGTGAAGGACTGGATTTCCTGCCGCAAGGCGGGCCGGGTGTCGACCTATGAACTGAGCCCGGCGGGGCGGGCGGCGCTGAAGCGGCTGCTCGACCCCGAGGGCCGGCCGCGCGGGCTGGCCGAGGCGGGTGCGGCCTTTGCCGATCAGCACCGGCTGTGGGGCGAGCGCGAGGTGGCCGAGCCGGGCGAGGCGCCGCGGCGGCTGCGCTGCAACCTCGCCGAGAGCCCGGTGACGGTGCTGGCCCGGCGGCGCGACAAGGACGGCACGCCGTTTCTCGAGGCCGATCTGGTGGCGGCGGCGGAGCGGCTGCGCGAGGATTTCGAACTGGCCCAGATGGGGCCGCGGGTGGCGCAGAACTGGGACCGCTTCCTGACTGCGGGCGAGCGCGGCGGTTTCACCGGCGACCGCGGCCCGGCGCAGGGGCCGCGGGCGGCGCGCGAACGGGTGGCGGCGGCGCTGCGCGACCTGGGGCCCGGCTTGGGCGATGTGGCGCTGCGCTGCTGCTGCTTCCTGGAAGGGCTCGAAGTGGTCGAACGGCGGATGGGCTGGTCGGCGCGGTCCGGCAAGATCGTGCTGCGCATCGCGCTGATGCGGCTGAAGCGGCATTACGAGGAGAACGGCGGCCTCGCCGGGCCGCTGATCGGCTAGGTGCGCGTGGCGAGGCGGGGCCGCCCCTGGCAAGAGTTGCGCGAATTGCGGGTATTCCGAAGTCTCAGGGCGGGGCGATTGCGGCTTCGGGCGAAAAGGCCTATTTCGGGGGCAACCGCCGAGGAGGGCCCCGGATGCGCGATCTCAAGATACCGGCCGAGCGCCACCCGGAAAAGGCGCACCGGGCCGACAATGCCCCGCCGAAGAAACCCGACTGGATCCGGGTGAAGGCGCCGGTCTCGGCGGGCTACCGCCAGACCCGCGACATCATCCGCGCCCAGAAACTCGTCACCGTCTGCGAGGAGGCCGGCTGCCCGAATGTGGGCGAGTGCTGGACGCAGGGCCACGCCACCATGATGATCATGGGCGAGATCTGCACCCGTGGCTGTTCGTTCTGCAACGTTGCGACCGGCCGGCCGGCGGCGCTGGACGCCTTCGAGCCCGGCCGGGTGGCGCATGCGGTGGCCGAGCTTGGCCTGAAGCATGTGGTGGTCACCTCGGTGGACCGCGACGACCTCGACGACGGCGGCGCGGAGCATTTCGCGATGACGATCCGGGCGATCCGCCACCGCGCGCCGGAGACGACGATCGAGGTGCTGACGCCGGACTTCCTGCGTTGTGGGCCGGAGGCGCTGGAAACGGTCGTTGCGGCGGGGCCGGATGTGTTCAACCACAATCTGGAGACGGTGCCGGGGCTCTATCCCGAAGTGCGGCCCGGCGCGCGCTATTTCCATTCGCTGCGGCTGCTGCAGCGGGTGAAGGAACTCGATCCGGGCATGTTCACCAAATCCGGCATCATGGTGGGCCTGGGCGAAGAGCGGCAGGCGGTGGCCCAGGTGATGGACGATCTGCGCTCGGCCGATGTCGATTTTCTCACCATCGGGCAATATCTGCAGCCGACCCCAAAGCATCACGCGGTGGCCCGCTTCGTGACGCCGGAGGAATTCGCCAATTACGAGCGGGCGGCCTATGGCAAGGGCTTCCTGATGGTTTCGGCGACGCCGCTGACGCGCTCGTCCTACCACGCGGGCGAGGATTTCGCCCAGCTTCGGGCGGCGCGGCAGGCAAAGCTCGGCCGGGGCTGAGCGGCGGGCCCGGTCAGTCAGCGGGTCGCGGCAGGCTCCGGGCCTCCTTTCTAGGGCTGCGCGGGCACGCGCTTGAGATAGGCCGCGATCGCCTTCAGGTCGTCCTTGGGCAGGTGAGACAGATTCTCGACCACCTCCGCCATGTCGCCGCCGGCGGCGTCGAAAGACGGGGTGAAGCCGGTCGAGAGATAGGTCACGATATCGTCCTGCGACCAGTCAAGCTTGGCGGGGGTGATGTTCGGGATCTTGCCCGGCCCGGCCGGGTTCGGGGCGCCAGCGAACCAGCGATCGCGGCGCAGCGCGCCGAAGGCGTTGCGCGGCGTGTGGCATTCGCCGCAATGGCCGAGCCCTTCGGCCAGGGCGCGGCCGCGCGCCTCTTCGGGGCTGAGCGGGTCCTGGACGGCCCAAGCGGTGTTGAGGAACAGGAAATCCCAGCCGCCGAGCAGCCGGCGCCAGCCGAAGGGGAAGCCGACTTCGGACGGCGGATCGGTGCTGGCGACCTTCGGCAGCGTGTCGAGGAAGGCCTTGAGATCGGCCACGTCCTGCAGGCCGATATGGGCGTAGGACGGGTAGGGGAAGACCGGGTAGAGATGGCGGCCGTCCGGCGCCAGGCCGCGCAGCAGCGCATCGGCGAGGTCGCGTGCCGTCCAGCGGCCGATGCCGTGGTCGGGATCGGGCGAGATGTTCGGCACGCTGAAGGTGCCGAAGGGGGTCTTCAGCCGCTGCCCGCCGCCAAGCGCCAGCCGTGCCGGGCCGGTGGCGTTCTTCGCCGCGTGGCAGGAGGCACAGCCGCCGGCCCAGAACAGCGTCTCGCCGCGCTGCGGATTGCCGGTGAGCCCGGCCATGGCATCCGCCGGCAGCGGGCGCGGGGCGGTGATCCAGCCGAAGGCGCCGGCACCGATCAGTGCCAGCGCCGCCAGCGCGGCTAGGCTGCGGCGCATTTACTGCAGCGGCGCGCGATAGGCCTTGTGGCAGGCGCCGCAGGAGCCGCCGAGGGCGCCCATGGCGCCTTTCAACGCATCCTGTCCATTGCCGGCGACCTCGGCCGCGGCCAGCGCCGCCTTGTGCATATCGGCGTATTTCGCCAGGAAATCCGGCTCGTTTTCCCAGATCGCCGGCAGTGCGTAGGTCTTGGCGCCGCTGGCATTGTCGCTGCCCTTGGGGAACAGCGGTGTCACGTCGTAGGCGGTGATCGCGGCGAGATTGTCGGCGGCGGTCTTGGCGGCCTTGGCGTCATAGGGGACCTTGCCCTGTGCCATCATGAAAAGCTGGCCCATCGTGTAGGCCTGGAGTTTCATCAGATCCTGCCGGGCGCCGATGGCGGCCTCCATCGGCGATTGCGCGAAGCTCGCGCCGGCGAGCAGGACGACGAGGCTGGCGGTCGCGAGCGAACGAAGAGGTTTCATCGAGGGACTCCGCTGTTGGTTCGGTGGCGATGGGGCCTTTTCGGTGGTCTTCGGGCGATCTTGCCGGTCCAGCCTGTCAGGTTTGCCGCAGAAGTAAAGATGCGTCCTGCCGCCGGCGGGCTATGGCCGGCCGGGCAGCCGGGTCGGCGGATTGACGCTGAGCCAGGCGGGCCAACCGAAGATATGGTCGACCGCAGCGAGGGCGAGGCTGAGCGCGATCACCGCCGCGACCAGGGCCACCCGGCGCGCCGAGGCCGGGCGGCGCGACCAGCGCGCCAGCCGCAGCAGCCAGATGAGGGCGTTCATCGCGACCCCGCGCGGCGGCTATAGGAACCGGACCTTGCCGATATAGGGCAGGTTGCGGTTGCGCTGCGCATAGTCGATGCCATAGCCGACGACGAATTCGTCCGGGATGGTGAAGCCGACCCAGCTCGCCTCGACCGGCACCTCGCGGCGCGAGGGCTTGTTCAGCAGGGCGCAGGCCTCGATCCGCGCCGGCGCGCGGGTTCCCAGCAGCTTCAGCACATGGGTGAGCGTATAGCCGGTGTCGACGATATCCTCGACCAAGAGCACGTCGCGGCCGGCAATCTCGCCGCGCAGATCCTTCAGTACCCGGACCTCGCGCGAGCTTTCGGTGGCATTGCCGTAGCTCGACACCTCGAGGAAGTCGACCTCGATCGGCAGGTCGATCTCACGCACCAGATCGGCGATGAAGACGAAGGAGCCGCGCAGGAGGCCGACGACGACCAGCTTCTCGGTGCCGGCGAAATGTGTGCTGATTTCGCGGGCAAGTGACTCCACCCGGGCGGCAATCGCCTTGGCAGAGATCATCTGGTCTATGACATATGGTCTCTCGGTCATCGCTGCCCCTTGATTTCGGCGGCAGAGTTACAGAAGTTCGCCCGCCAAGTCATCAGAGCAATCGAGCCGCCGCCGCCTATGCCGACCCACCAGGAAACCCGCGCTTTGCCCTATACGGCGAAGCAGATGTACGACCTCGTGGCCGATGTCGCCAGCTACCCGAAATTCCTGCCCTGGACGGCTGCCGCGCGCATCCGCTCGCGCAAGCCGATCGAGGGCGGCGAGGTGATGGAGGCGGATCTGGTGATCTCGTTCAAAGTGTTCCGCGAGCGGTTCGGCAGCCGGGTGACGCTGTGGCCACAGAAGGGACAGATCGATACGGAATACCTCGACGGCCCGTTCAAGTTCATGCGATCGAACTGGGCCTTTCGCGATCTGCCGGGCGGCGGCAGCGAAGTGTCGTTCTTCGTCGATTTCGAATTCAAGAACGCGATCCTGCAGGGGATCATCGGGGTGGTCTTCAACGAGGCGATGCAGCGGGTGGTAAAGGCCTTCGAGCGGCGGGCGGCGGAGCTTTACGCCGCCGGATAGGGCAAGAGGCCCGCGCCGCCCGGTGCCGCCCGGTGATGGGCCCCGCGCGGGGCCGCTCAGAGCCCGAGCGCGGCCAGCCGGGCCTCCTGCCGGCGGATCAGCCGCTCCACCTCGGCCTGGGCCGCGGCGGGCAGGGTGCCGCCGGGGGCGCGCAGATTGGGATGTGCGATCGCGCCGCGCCGGGCGAGCACGTATTTGCGCACCGCCAGGCCGCGGCCGGGCTGGGCCTCGTAGCGCACGAGCGGCAGATAGGCGTCGAAGATGTCGGAGGCGCGTTCGGCATCGCCGGCGCGGTGGGCGGCGACGACGCCGGCCATCATCTCGGGGAAAGCGAAGCCGGTCATCGCGCCGTCTGCGCCGCGGGCCAATTCCTCGGGCAGGAACTGACCGCCGTTGCCGCAGAGGATCGACAGCCGGCGGGCGCCCTTCGCCTCGGCCTCGCGCAGCGCGGTGATCTTGTCGAGGCCGGGCCAGTCCTCGTGCTTGAGCATGACGCAGGTCGGGCATTCGGCGGCGATCCGCAGGATCAGCTTGGGCGCGATCTGCACGCCGGTGACCAGCGGGAAGTCCTGCAGCACGAAGGGGATCGGCCCCAGCGCGCGGGCGACATTGGCGAAATGGGCGAAGATGTCGTCGTCCGTCTTCAGCCCGGGGGCGGGCTGGACCATGACGCCTGCAGCGCCGGCCGCCATCACCGCCTGGGCCAGTTCGGCCATCGGCGCCAGGCCGTGGGCTGGGACGCCGACCACCACCGGCAACTTGCCGGCGGCGGCGAGAGTGCGCTTGACCACGGCGAGGCTTTCGGCGGCGGTCAGCTTGCCCGCCTCGCCCATCACGCCGAGCAGCGTCAGCCCGGTCGCGCCGCGCTCCAGGTAGAAGGCGGTCAACCGGTCGACGCTGTCGAGGTCGAGCCCGCCGTCGGGCAGGAAGGGCGTGGCGGCGATGGTGAAGACGCCGGAGGCGGTTGCGTCAAGCATGGGGGCTCCTGGGGGCTTTCGGTGCAGGCGGCGCGATCATTGCGGGGTTCGCCGCGCGGGGCAAGAGGCGCTGAGGGCGGCGGCGGGGCGCGCCCGGGCGGAAGGGCCGGGAGACTGTGGGAACCGCGCCACAGCGCAGGCTCACAATCTGCGCCGCCGCCTTGCAGGCCAAGGCGGCTGTGCCTACCTCAAGCAAGGCCCCCGAGCGCGCGGCGAAATCCGTGGGTACGATGCGACCGGGGTGTTGGGGGCGCTTGGCACGTCAGGGGAGCCGGTGAGCAGCACACTGGGATATTTCCGCGGCGCCTTCGCCGTTACGGCGGCGGGATTGCTCGCGTCCTTCTGGCTCGGCTGGGCCGAAGGGGGTGGGATCGACGACGCGATGACCACTTTCGTCATCGGGTTGGCGCTGGCCGTGCTGGAAATCTCGCTGTCCTTCGACAATGCGATCATCAACGCCAATACGCTTCGCACCATGCAGCCGGTCTGGCGGCAGCGGTTCCTGACTTGGGGCATGCTGATCGCGGTCTTCGGGATGCGGCTGGTGCTGCCGGTCGTGATCGTCGCGGTCGCGGCCGGGATCGGGCCGCTTGCGGCGCTGCACATGGCGATCTTCCGACCCGGCGCCTATGCCCATACGCTGGAAGCGGCGCATCTGCAGATCGCGGCCTTCGGCGGCACCTTCCTGATGATGGTGGCGCTGCATTACTTCATCGACGAGCACAAGGAAGTCGACTGGTTCGCCCGGCTGGAATGCCGGCTGCGGGCCTGCGCCACCATCCAGGGCCTGGAGGTGGCCTTCGTGCTGATCGTCATCCTGAGTTTCGCCGCCATGCTGCCCTCGGGTCAGGCCGACGGCTATATGCTGGCCTCGGTGTCCGGTCTGCTGACCTATTCGGCGGTGCGCGCGCTCGGCCGGGCGCTCGACGGCCAGCGCGGGGTGCAGCGGGTCGCGGCGATGGGCGGGCTCGGCGCCTTCCTCTATCTGGAAGTGCTCGACGCAAGCTTTTCCTTCGATGGGGTGGTGGGCGCCTTCGCGATGACGTCCGACCCGTTCCTGATCGCCATCGGGCTGGGTATCGGGGCGATGTATGTGCGCTCGATGACGGTGATGATGGTGGAGCGGCAGACCTTGGCGCAGTTCCGCTATCTTGAGCATGGCGCCTTCTATTCGATCCTGATCCTGTCGGTCATCATGTTCGTCGAGACCCAGATCGACGTTTCGGAAATGGCGACCGGCGGCATCGGCGTTCTGCTGATCTCGGCCTCGCTATGGTCCTCGATCCGGCACAACAAGCGGATGGCCGAAGCCGAGCGGCAGGTCTGAGCGCGGGCGGGCCGTCGCCGCCCGCGCTCCGGGGGTGCCCCCGACGGTTGTCCGCCGGGGCGCGCAATCAGACGAGCTTCAGCGCGGTTTCGAGCTTGTCGAGCCCCTCGGCGAGTTGATCTTCGGGAATGGTCAGCGGCGCCAGGATGCGGATCGTATTGGCGTAATAGCCGCAGCTGAGCAGGATCAGCCCGGCGTCGAGCGCCGCCGCGGTGACCGCCTTGGTCGCCTCCGGATCCGGATCGTTGCCGCCGCGCTCCTTCACCAACTCGAAGGCGACCATGGCGCCCAGGCCGCGGATGTCGCCGATCGGGCGCAGGGTGTTGGACTGGCGGAAGGCCTTGATCCGCTCCACCATGATGGCGCCGATCTTGTTGGCGCGGTCGCAGAGCTTTTCCTCATCGATCACGTCGAGCACGGCGAGGGCCGCGGCGCAGGAGATCGGGTTGCCGCCATAGGTGCCGCCGAGGCCGCCCGGCTCCACCCCGTCCATGATCTTCGCCTTGCCGATCACGCCGGAGATCGGGAAACCGCCGCCGAGCGCCTTGGCGACCGGGATCAGGTCGGGCTCGATGCCGAAATGCTCGATGGCGAAGAGCTTGCCGGTACGGGCGAAGCCGGTCTGCACCTCGTCGGCGACCAGGCAGATGCCGTGCTGATCGCAGATCTCGCGCAGCTTCTTCATGAAGCTCAGCGGCGTCTGGTAGAAGCCGCCTTCGCCCTGCACAGGCTCGATGACGATCGCGGCCACGTCGGTCGGGTTAATGTCGGCCTTGAAGATGTGCTGCAGCGCGTGCAGCGCCTCTTCCTCGGTGGTGCCGTGATGCGGGATCGGGAAGGGGCAGTGATAGACGCCGACTGCGGGCGGCGTGCCCGGGGTGCGGTAGGGCACCGCCTTGCCGGTCATCGCGACGGTCAGCGCGGTGCGGCCGTGGAAGGCGCCGGTGAAGGTGATGATGCCTTGGCGCTTGGTATAGGCGCGGGCGATCTTCACCGCGTTCTCGGTCGCTTCGGCGCCGGTGGTGAAGAAGATCGACTTGGCGTCCTTGATCGGCGCCAGCGCGTTCAGTCGCTCGGCCAGTTCCAGGTAGTTCGGATAGCCGGTGACCTGCCAGGCGACATGGGCGAACTTGTCGAGCTGGGCGGCGGCCGCGGCGATCACCTTCGGGTGGCGGTGGCCGGTGTTGGTCACCGCGATGCCGGCGCCGAAGTCGATGTAGCGGTTGCCCTCGACATCCCACATTTCGGCGTTCTCGGCGCGGTCGAGAAAGATCGGCGCGCCGGTGACGACGCCGCGGGGAACCGCCTTTTGGCGACGGGCGAGGAGCGAGGCATTGGTCATGTTGATATCCCTGCTTGGCCGGCCGGCGGCCGGCGGATGGCCGTCAGACTAGCGACCGGCTCGGGGGGCCGCAACGGGGGGCGCTCCGGGCC
>JAKAJW010000077.1 GCA_021813645.1 Pseudomonadota bacterium
TGCTGCAGAAGGTGCGCGATATCGTCGCTAGCGAGATGATGACACTGTCAACAATCATTCGGGTGGTGACGGAAACCTCGGTGGGCATCCGGGTCATCAAAGCCTTCGGCCTGGAGGACCGGATGATGCGGGTGATGGACGACGCGATCCGTGCCGTCGAGCGGCAGTCAAACGGGGTGGCTCGGCTGCAAGCGGCGACCATGCCACTGATGGATATACTCTCCGGCTTCGCCATCGCGGCGATCATGGCGATGAGCGCTTCCACCATCTTTGGTGAGCGCGTCGTCACCTCACAGGGTCAGTTGATGTCGTTCCTAACCGCCTTGATCATGGCCTATGAGCCTGCACGCCGTCTGGCGTCCATGCGGGTGGGAATGGAAACGGGTATGGTCGGGGTGAAGATGATGTACGATCTTCTCGACCATCCGGTGACGATGGTCGAGCACCCGGAGGCTAGGGCGCTGCCACCAGGCCCGGGCAGGATCGTCTTTCACAAGGTCACCTTCGACTACGGAACGACCCGAAACATCCTCGAAGACCTGTCGATCGACTTTTCCGCGGGGAAGACAACCGCGTTGGTCGGTCCCTCTGGCGGTGGCAAATCGACCATCCTGAACCTCATCATGCGGCTCTACGATCCGGCGCAAGGATGGGTGGAGATCGATGGCGAGGATATCCGCCGCGTGACCTTTACCAGCCTGCGCGAGCGGATCGCTTTCGTCGGTCAGGAAACGTTCCTGTTCAACGGGTCTGTGATGCACAACATCCGGTTGGGTCGGCCAGACGCAACCGACGACGAGGTGATCGCCGCGGCCAAAGCCGCCAATGCGCATGATTTCATCGTCGGCTTGCCGAAGGGCTACGACAGCTAGGTTGGCGAGAACGGCGGCAACCTCTCCGGTGGCCAACGGCAGCGGCTATCGATCGCCCGCGCGATCTTGCGAGATGCCCCGATCTTGCTGCTGGACGAGGCGACCTCGGCTCTCGACGCCGAGAGCGAGCATGCGATCCAGGAGGCGCTGACGCGTCTGAGCGCCGGTCGGACCACCGTGATGATCGCGCATCGGCTGTCCTCGGTAATGCGCGCCGACGATGTGATTGTGATCAAGGACGGCCGCGTGCTGGAGCGGGGAAGTCCAAAAGAACTGCTCCAGAATGAGAACTTCTTTCGGCGTGCTTATGATCTCCAATTCGACGTGCCGGGCTGAGCGCGGACAAGTCCGGCATAACGTCTCGTTTTATAGGCGCACAGCATCCCTTTGCAGCCAGTTATGGTCCATCTTCGGGCTTTCTGACCTCAGAACCGCCATTGCGCGATCATGCATTCACACCCTGAACGTGCCGCGCCATAAGCCTTCGGCGGCTTGGTTTCCGATTGAAAAGCAACCCTATTCCGCGCCTTTTACCGCCGAGCCAGTGTGTCCGAGACGGCCGCCAGGTCTTGACTGGGGCCAGGCCCTGGTAACTTAGGCTGCGCGTCTTCGACACCGCGTGGGACCGACCCCAGCCATATTCTGGCGCTCGAAGCGCTGGCACGAGTTGATACGACATCGCATCAGGCGAAGCACTTTGCTGCAGAAGCCTCGGAAGACATTGAGCGCCAAGCCGCGAAAGGCGGAGGCGATTGCATAGCTCTGCAGAAGTAAACAAAAATATATCTGAAAGCGAATTCACAACATTACAAAACAACCGTCGGTAGTTGTGGCGGTCTGGAAAAATCTGGCCCGTCAGGGAAAGTGGCGTAACACAGGGAGCGAGGAAGTCTTGCGGTCGCACCTGCGAGGACAACAAAGCGATCGGGCATTCTAACGGTCCGGCGGTCGGCCCAGCCCTCGGCGTGGAAAATGCAAGTCATCAAATTTCCCGGCCCGCACACGGTGCGCAGGCCGGCGGAAGAGGTCTGCGCGCCGGAACCGGCTAGCGGAGCAGAGAATGCGGCGCTGCGGGCAGCCCTGCTACAGGCCTATCTGCGGCGGCGAATTCGGACGCGGCGAAAATCGCCCACGGCGGTGATCGCCGATGCGGCACGGCCCCAGCTGCCAGCTGGTTTTGACCCCTTTGATTTGCTTGCCGACTGGTTCGGCCCGTCGAGGCCGGCCAGACCTCGGACCGTTCCGGCCGAGTCAGCGCCGCCGCGCGGGCCGCGGTCAATGCGGCCCGCAGAGGGTGAATTCTGGCCCGTATGGATGACGCATCACGGCCAAATGCGCGGGCTTGCCATGCGACTGCTACGCGGCAATGAGGCGGACGCGGAAGATGCCCTGAGCATCGCCATGCTTAGGGCGGAACGCGCCTACGACCCGGAGAAGATCCGAAATCCCGCGGCCTGGTTCAACCGCCTGGTGCGCAACGCCTGCATCGATCAGTTGCGGCAACGCAACCGGGCGCCAAACTTGGGCGACGGATTGGAGGAAGCGCTGAACGGGACGGAGACTTCGGGCTTCGCCGCGATACCCTCGGGCGAGGAGGCGCTGCTTTCGCATGAGGGCTTTGTCGAAACGCTCTGCGCGGTGCTCGATCTGCCACCGGAATTGATGGAGCCCTTGCTGCTACGCTGTTTTGCCGAGCGCAGCTATGATGAGATTGCCCGCGACATGGGGTTGAGCAATGCCGCTGTGCGCAAGCGCGTGCAACTGGCCCGGCAGCATCTGCTGCGGCGGCTCTAGCCGCCGCCATTTCCATCAATTCGGGAACTTGGCCAGTGCCTCGCCCGAGGCGTTGGTGATCTGTTCGGCGACTAGACCGCCAGCAAGTGCGCCAAGCATCGACAGGATATAGACGATCGCGTGCTCGCCGAGTTTCGGCACGTCGCCAGAGGCGACATCCTCAAACATCAACGCCAACGCCTTTCCCTCAGCGGCCGAGGTCATCGACAGGATGTTACGTTGGTAGTCCACCGCATCCTGCACCGAGAAGGCGAGCGCTTGGGCAGCCTTCTGATAGGCGATCGGCGTGCCGGCATTCAATCCGCCGCCGGAGGCCGCCGGGGTCGCGCCGCCGCCGGAACCGCCCGAGCCGCCAGCGGGCGTAACGCCGGGGATCAAGCCAAAGGCATATTCCGTCGAGGTCTTGACCGCATCGACGATCTGCGGAGCCACCTTGTCCAGGCTACGGCCGGTGGTTTGATCGGTGTTGCTGCCAGGCGCAGCGGGGTCTTGTGGACCTGCCATGGCGGTCTCCTCTGCTCAGGGCGCAGGGGCCTCAACTCTCGAATTTGCGGGCGGCGTTCATGATCATCGTCACGGCACTTGAGGTGACCGCGTTGCCGATCTGTTGCAGTCCGCCCTGGGCTTGCTGAGCGTTCTCCATCGCGAGCGAAATCGAATGCGCCGAGGTCTGATAGACCATGGCGATCGATTGCGCCGGTGCTTCGGCCAGGACCTTGACGTTGGTCTGCGTGACTGCATCGGTGACTTGATCGTTCACTCCGGCCATGTCTCACCCTCTCCTTGCAGCGTGCCGGCGCGGCCGGCCGCGATGCCTCACTTCTTCAATATCTCTACCAGCGCACGGAGGATCGTCGCCGTCGTGTCGATCTGGGTCGACTGTGCGATCTTGGCGGTCGCCATGGCGCCAGCCATGGTGCCGGCTGTATAGATCTGAATGACCCCTTGATTGGCGGAGGCCTGCGCACAGATCGCTGAGTTGCGCTGGGTTTGCACCGCGTTCTCATAGAGGATGCCGACCGAATGGGCGGCAGATTGGTACATCGAGCCAGCGGCAATGGCTGGGGCCTGGGCCAGGACCGAAACGCCGGTCTGGGTGACCGCGTCGGTGATCTGACTGTTGACAGGGGTCGGATAGGCCATCTGCGCTAGCCCTTCTTGCCGCCAAAGCCAACGATCTGGGAGACGATCGCGGCGGTGGCCGTCTCGTTGGCGAATTGCATTCCGCCCTGAACCTGCGAGGCGGTTTCCATCGCGAGGCCGACAGCATGGGCGAGCGCCTGGGTAGAGAGGGCGATCGCCTCGGCGCCCGCCTCGGCCAACGTTTTCACATTGGTCTGGGTGACCGCGTCGGTGACCTGCGGGTTCACACCAAAGGCCATCACGACACCGCCAAGGGTTGGGAATGATACATCTGCGCCACGTCCCGGATTTCGGACGCGGTCGCCAATTTGGAGGCCAACTGCGCCGCTGGCGCCGGGTTGGCTGGCGGCTGCATCAGGCCAAGCAGCCCGTAAAGCGCGGAGGAGAACGCAGCGTTCGATAGTTCTTCGGTGCGCGCAAAGGTCTGGCTGGAGGCCAGCACCGCATCGCCGCGCGCCAGTGCCTGGTTGAAGAAGTTCAGCAGCAATGCCGCCTGAGCGAGATCGTTGAGCGCTTTGTCCATCGCCGCCTCCTATGGCTTGCCAGCGAAGCGGCGGAGCAGATCTTCCATCCCGCCATCATCGTCGTCTTCGTCGATCATCCGCTCACCCAGCCGCAGCATCTGCATGACGCAGCCACCGGTTGCGATCAGGGCAAGCGAATTCAGACGCTGCTGGTTTGCCACTGCGCCGAGCATCATCTGTCCCTGCGCCTGCGAGGCGGTGATCATCGATTCCGCGGTGGCGAAAACCGGGGCCATGCCCATCGTGGTCAGCAGCGCCTCCGCCCCGCGGCCCTGCTCCAGCCCGAGCATCATCTTTTCGAGGCCGCGCATCGACGCAGCGCCGCGGTGACGGCGGCGGCGCCTGCGGCGGCGCTTGGAGGAGCTGGGTTCGGCCGGTGAAGGGGTGGCATCTTCGGGAACATCGGGCATCGGCTTGCTCCGTTCGGACCGGCGGGCGGGCTGGGGCAGCGGGGGCCGAGGCCCCCGCTGCGGCGGTCAGCTCGGCGAGAAGGGCGTGGTGGTTGCGCGCAGCGCGGTGAGCAGCGCCAACATATTGTCGGGCACATCGCTCTGGCCGATCTTGGCGGTCGCGGCGGCACCCGCCATGGTGTCGACGCTGTAGATCTGGATCACACCCTGGTTGGTTGCCGCTTGTCCGGCGATGGCGAGCTGCTGCTGTGCGCTCGCCGCGTTCTCGTAGAGGATGCCGGTGGAATGGGCCAGCGACTGGTAGATCGCACCCATCGCCATCGCCGGGGCTTCGCCCATGACCTTCACGTTGGCCTGGGTGACGGCATCGGTGATCTGGCCGTTCAACGGGGTCGGTATCGCCATGTTCTCTCTCCTTGGCGCTGGTTCCGGGGGGCGCCCATCCGCTGCGGCGGCGGGTCAGAAGATCGACGCTCGCGGCCGCGCTTTGTGACGAAGAATCTTTTTGGATCAAATTGATAGAGGCGCAAGAAAACGGCCAGCGCCGGAGCAGGCGCCGGCCATCTGGGCGGGGCTGGCGGCTCAGGCCACCGGGCTCGTGGTGGCCCGCAGCGCCGTCAGCAGCGACAGCATGTTGTCGGGTACGTCGCTTTGCGCGACCTTCGAGGTCGCCACCGCGCCCGCCATGGTGTCGACACTGTAGACTTGGATCACACCCTGGTTGGTGGCCGCCTGAGCGGCGATGGCGAGTTGCTGCTGCGCGCTCGCCGCGTTTTCGTAGAGGATGCCGGTGGAATGGGCCAGCGATTGGTAGATCGCACCCATGGCCATCGCCGGGGCTTCGGCCATGACCTTCACGTTGGACTGGGTGACGGCATCGGTGATCTGGCCGTTGACAGGGGTCGGGATCGCCATGATTTACCTCCGATTTATGGGATCACATGGACCTCTCGACCGGTTCGTCCATGCTCTTAATTGAGACGTTCACAGCGCCCGGTTGTGACGAAAAAACTGCGTCGCGTTTGGAGGAACCTCTTCGATGCCCGCGGCGGCGAGCTGACGGCGGATTTCTTCGGCGATCAGCCGGCGGATGTTCTCGACGATGGCTTGCAGTATCAAAGCCTGGGCGGCCTGCGGAGCAAGCGCGCCGCTGGGCACCCCCATCGCCTTCAGTACAGCCTCAATCTCTGCGGGGGTAGACCGAGGCGGCGGCGCGGTGGACTCGCGCGGCGGCAAGTTGGCGCCGGGATCGGGCGATTTCGGTGACGTTGTGGCCTGACGACGGGCGACCTCGGCCAGTACGGCCTGGCGCTGCGCAAGGAAACTCTGGGCGATCTGATCCTTCTGTGCCTTGGCCGACGCATACATCGCGCGTCCGGCATCGGCCGCCTGATCGGCCGTCATGCCGGCCTGAGGTGGGCGGGCTGCGTCGGTCATGGCCGGGCGTCATGTTCGGCTTCAGCGGCCTCCGGGGTGGCCCCGGCCGTTGGTTCGGCGATTCCGCGCAGCTTGTTCAGTTCTGGGCTGCGCAACACGGTGGCGACGCGGGCGAAGGCCTGGCGCAGGACTGCCTCGTTCATCTGCAGCATCATCTGCTTCATCTCGGGATTCATCGTCTTGGCCTCAAGCTGCCGGGTGAGCCGTTCACGCACCGGTTCGTAGAGCTGCGGCAGCACCCGCTCAAAGGTATCTGCGGCGATCTGGACGACGAGTATCGGGTCGAAGCCCCGGCGCGCCTCCGCAAGGAACTCGGCGAACAGCAACTGCGCCTGATCCACCTTCTCGGCGCCTGACTCCCCGGCGGGCCCCTTTCCGTCGTCAGCTGCGAGCTGGGTTCCCGCCTCCGAAGCCCGATCAAGCGCCCGATCCGGTTCAGCGGCGCGGCTTGGATCCGGCGGGCTCGGCATCTCCGGCGGGCTCCCCTGCACCGCGGCCTGCGGCGTCTTTGATCTGCTCCAAAACACTCGAGAGGCCTTTCAGCGTGTCGTTCACCCCATCGATCTGGCCCTGCATAGAAGCGACCACGGCTGAAATTTCGGCTTGGGTCGTCACCCTGATCGGCGCGGATTGAGGTGGCATCGGGACAGGCGGCACGAACTGGCCGCTCCAGGCGGCGGTCTCTTGGATCAACATGTAGGCCTCGGCCTCTTCGCGCCGCGCTTCGAGGACTACGGCTTGAGCCTCGGTGGCCTCGGCATTGGCCTCGTGACGCTCCGCACGACCCGGACCGCGCTCGGCGGCGGGCTGGCTCTTGGGATCGGCCATCGCGGTCTCCTTCCTGGCAGGGGCGGCTTGTGCCCGGGTTGCAGGGCATTGACGGCCGGCAAGGCGGGTTGTGAACGGAAAGCCGGCGGCCGCCTCGCCGCCGTCACCATTCACAAAGCCACGGTGATGGCGTCGTTGACTTGACAAGCGCGCGCCGGAGGAGGCCATGGCCAAACAGTTCATTTTCGCAGTGCCCTATTCGAACTCCGCACTCGGCACCGTGGTGATGCTGGGCAAGCGGCGGATCATTCAGCGGCGGAAAGCAGGAAAACCTATTGTGCCGGCGCTCATTCCCCATTGGGCCGGGCAGTTGACCTTGATTGGCGGCGCCGCGACGGTGGCGCGGCCGGCCTATGGCGAGCTGGCCGCGATCTATCTGGCACAGACCGGGAGCCCCCTGCCGGTCGCGGAGACGGCGGCGATCTTCATCTCAGTTCAGACCAAAACGGGGCTGGAGGCGGCGATCCTGCCAGTGCCGATGCAGGAGGCAGAACTGAACGAGGCGATCCGGGCGGCCAATTTGGCAATCCAGGGCCTGAAGGTGGCCGATGGGGTGTTCGAGGAGATTCAGCCGGTTGCCGCACTTGCGCTCGACGAGGCGCTGCATCCCACACCGGTGCCGGAGGGTGGCTGGTCGGCCTACATGAACCGCTTCTACTTCCAGGACTTTCGGCCGGGGCCGCTGGACCCGTTGCCCCCGATAATCCTGGCGCAGCTGACAAAATACAGCCAGCAGGACCCCGCGTTGTTCCGGCTTGGCATCGAGACCCTGCCCGAAGTGCCGGTGACGGTAGAGGTAACCGGAATTGCGGTGGTTGGTGCGTCGCAGGGCGGCGCGAACGGCAGCTATGCGGTTCCATACGCAGCCGAAGGCATCGTGCAACTGCAAGCCGAACTGTCGACTAGCGATCCGCTCGCCGGCCGGATCGTTGCCTGGACGGTGGACGGCAAGGAAGCGGGCAGTGGGCCGGATCTGACACTGACCGCCGATCAGTTGACCGCAAAAGGTGCGCCGATCCTGATCACCGCGCGGCTCGGCAATTCGCAACAGACCGTGACGCTGACTGTGCGGCCAGAGTTCGATCGGTTCTGGATCGAAGGTGCGGAGCAAGTCGAGGTGGCTGACAACGACCGCCGGCTGAAGGCGGTGGCGCGCTATGGCGCGGCGGCAGCGCCGGTGGTGGTGCGGATGACGCTCAGGCCCAACAAGCCGGACGCCTACGACTTCCTGACCTGGACCGGCGGTGAGCCGCTGCCGGGGCCGAACGACCGCCGCGCCGTATCGCGCCGCGCGGTAACGGCAAAAGGGGCACCGGCGAAGGTGACGGCCCGGCTCAATCCGGAGTTCGAGGCCGAGGTGGCGGTGTTGCCGGTCCTTGCCGGGCTGCGTATCGACGAGGCGCCGGTACCGCAGAATGGCCAGGTGACTGCGGTCTATACCACAGTTCCTGACGCACATGTCGAATTGCGAGCGGTGACCGAGCCGGAAGGCGAGACGGCCTGGGGCCATTTGGTCTGGACCGGAGGCGAGGCCGGCGCTGCGACCAATCTGCGGCGCGTGCCGATCACCGGGCTGCGGCCCGGCGATCCGCCAGTGAAGGTGACGGTCCAAGTGGGCGACGGTCCTGCACGGGTGGCTGAAGTCCGGATCGTGCCGCGGCTGTTGGGACTTGATCTGCTTGGACCCGGCGAGATGACCGGGGCGGCGGCTGCGCAGGCTTTCCGCAGCGCCGACGGGCCGCCGGTGGTGTTACAGGCGCGCTTTGATCCGCCGGGGGCGGCAAGCGCGGCCCATGCTGTCTGGGAGGGAGAAGTGGTCGACTGGCGCAGTCCCGACACCAAGGCAGTGCGACGCGATATCGGTGCCGATGCGCTGCGCGCCATTCGGGTGCGGGTCGCGGAGCAGGCAGCGGCACTGGCGCTGAGCCTCACGACCCCAGAATACTATCCGACGATGGGTCTGACGGTGAGCGAGATCGGCTTTCCCGACACCGCTGCCCTGAACGACGACGACAATGTGCCGATCGATCCGGTATGGCGGGCCGGCCACCCCGCGCCGCCGGACAGTTTTCCCCGCGACCAGGCGATCAACCTGTCGGCACGGCTCTCCCTCAACCCACGCCCGGGG
>JAKAJW010000383.1 GCA_021813645.1 Pseudomonadota bacterium
ACGGCATGGCCGCCGCAGTGCAGGCGGTGCAGGACTCGGGCTGGGAGCCGGCCAACGAAGAAGACCGCTGCCGCACCGGCGTGATGATCGGCTCCGGAATCGGCGGGCTCACCTCGATCGCCGAAACGGCCGTGCTGATCAAGGAACGCGGGCCGCGGCGGGTTTCGCCCTTCTTCATTCCCGGCGCGCTGATCAACCTGATCTCCGGTCAGGTCTCGATCCGCTTCGGTTTCAAGGGTCCGAACCACGCCGTGGTCACCGCCTGCTCGACCGGGGCGCATGCCATCGGCGATGCGGCGCGGCTCATTCAATGGGGCGATGCCGACGTGATGGTGGCCGGCGGCGCGGAAAGCCCGATCTCCGAGATCGGCATCGCCGGCTTCAACGCTTGCAAGGCGCTGTCGACCAAGCGCGGCAACGAACCCGAGCGCGCCTCGCGCCCCTATGACGCCGATCGCGACGGCTTCGTGATGGGCGAGGGGGCAGGGGTCGTCGTGCTCGAGGAATACGAACATGCCAAGGCGCGCGGCGCCAAGATCTATGCCGAGGTGCTCGGCTATGGCCTTTCGGGCGACGCTTATCACATCACTGCCCCGTCGGAGGATGGCGAGGGCGGCTATCGCGCCATGCAGGCGGCGTTGAAGCGGGCCGGGATCAGCCCCGACCGGGTGGATTACATCAACGCCCACGGCACTTCGACCATGGCCGACACGATTGAGCTCGGCGCGGTGGAGCGGCTGCTGGGCGCGGCCGCCGAAAAGGCCACGATGTCGTCGACCAAGTCCTCGATCGGCCATCTGCTGGGCGCGGCGGGCGCGGTCGAGGCGATCTTCTGTGTGCTCGCCCTGCGCGACCAGGTGGCGCCGCCGACCATCAACCTCGACAGTCCCGCCGTCACCCCGGTACTCGACCTCGCGCCGAACGCCGCGCGCAAGCGCAAGATCGAGGTGGCGCTGTCAAATTCCTTCGGCTTCGGCGGCACCAACGCCAGCCTCGTGCTGGGCAGGGCAGACAGCTGATGTGGCGCTCGCTCGCCTCCAACGCGCTGACGCTCTTTATTGTCGTGCTGCTGGCGGTGGCGGGGCTGATTGCCTGGGGCCAGCATACCTATAAGGGGCCGGGGCCGCTCGCCCAGGCCATCTGCGTGCGGGTCGACAAGGGCGCGAACATCTCCACCCTCTCGCGTGAACTCGAGAAGCAGGGCGCGATCCAGTATGGCGTCGTGTTCCGCCTGGGCGCCGAATATTCGGGCAAGGCGTCTCAGCTGAAGTTCGGCAGCTATCTGGTGAAGCCTGCCGCCTCGATGGAAGAGATCGTGGCCGCGCTGACCAAGGGCGGACAGAGCACCTGTGGTACCGAAGTCAATTACCGCATCGGCGTGACCGACCAAGAGATGGTGCTGCGTACCCTCGATCCGGCGACCGGCGATTTCAAGGACGAGGCGAAGTTCGATCCGGCGAGCCCGGCCCCGGCGGCCTATGCCGAGGCCGAGAAACTGCCGGATCTGCGCTACCGCGTGACCCTGGCCGAAGGTGCGACCAGCTGGCAGGTGGTCGAGGCCTTGAAGCTCGCCGATTTCATGTCCGGCAAGGTCACGAAGCTGCCCGACGAGGGCAGCCTGGCACCCGGCAGTTATGACGTCTCCGCCGCCGAGCCGCGCAGTCAGCTACTGGACGAGATGCAGGCCCGCCAGGCCGCGCTGCTGTCCGAGCTCTGGGCCGGACGCGCCGAAGGTCTGCCCTACAAGACGCCGAACGATGCGCTCATCATGGCTTCGCTGATCGAGAAGGAAACCGGCGTGGGGTCGGAGCGGGCCAAGGTGGCTTCGGTCTTTCTCAACCGCCTGGCGCAGGGAATACGTCTGCAGACCGATCCGGCGGTGATTTACGGGATCACCAAGGGGCAGGGCCAACTCGGCCATTCGCTGCGAGAAAGCGAATTGCGCGCCGATACGCCCTACAACACCTATGCCAATGCCGGCATGCCGCCCGGGCCGATCTGCAACCCGGGCAAGGCGGCGATCGAAGCCGCGCTGCATCCGGACAGCACAAAGTATCTCTATTTCGTTGCCGATGGCACCGGGGGCCATGCCTTCGCCGTGACCCTGGCGGAGCATAACAAGAACGTCGCGAAATGGCGGGCGATCCAGGCGCAGGATCAGAAGGGCAAGCTGCCAGGGATAGGGGAGGGGACCGGCACCGCCGGCAACTGAGCGATCGCGCGCCAAGCTCCGGCCCGGCGCGCCGGCGGTCAGTTCAGCTTCACCACCACCTGGTTCTGGTCGCCCGGCAGCTTCGAGCGGTCGAGGATGATCTTCGAGACCGCGGCAACCCGGTCGGGCGACATCTTCGCCATGATCTGGGCGGCCTGGCGTTCGTTCATCGTCGAAAGAACCCGCACCGAGACCTCGAGATCCATCCCGTCGAGCAACCCTGCCGCGTCCTGCGGCCGCATCGACTGGTAGAGCTTGACCAGCCGGTCCACATCGGCGCTATGCGAGGCCTTGGCCTTATCCATCAGGCCTTGAACCTCGGTCTTGAGTTCGGTCAGCCGCGCCGTCTGGCTTTCGACTTCCTGCCGCGCCAGGTCGAGCTTGGCCGAGCGGCTCGCCAGATCGGACTTCTCCTTGTCCAGCAAGGCGCGCTCTTGCTGCACCGATTGCAGCAAAGCCTCCGGTGTCGGGCAGGCGGCGGCGCTGCCGTCGGCTGTCGCGGCGGCGGCGACCGGGGCGCTGGCTTCCGGCGTCGCCGTGGTGCCGGCCGCGTGGGCCGCGCCCTCGGCCAGGAAGCCAAGGGCCTTCACCGTCCCGGCGAGCAACAGCAGCCAGACCATCGCCCGCAGCGAAGGCGGCTTTAGCCTCACCATTGCCGGGCGACCTCGACCTGCCGGCGGCCACGGTCGAAGAAGCTCTTCACCAGATCCGACTTGCCCGACAGGCGCGTCATCCCGGCGATCTGTTGCCGCCGGATCGAGGAAAACGGTGCCGCCCCCACCGCATCGCGCAGGGCCTCGGCCTCCCGCGTGACGGTTTCGCCCGCCTCGCGCGCCGCCATCCGCATCTCGGTGACCGAACGCTCGCTCTTGTCGACCGCCTGCGAAAATTCCTTCACCAGGGGTCCCATTTCCTCGAGCGCTTTCATCAGCCGGCCGACGCGGCGGCTCAGCATCACCCCATAAGCCATCACGCAAAGCAGGACGGCAAGGAACAGAAGGTTAATCATGGTCGACAGCATGGTTTGTCCCATCCTTTTCATGGAGTTCTTCGGTAATTCGGATCGCGGCCGACCCGTTTTGCTTTTTGCCCATCACGCCGCGAAACATCGGTACGCCCGATAGCAGCATCGTGGCGGGGTGGTCCTCTTCGAGCCGAAGCTCGATGGTGTCGCCGATCGTCCAGTTCAGCACGTCGGTCATCGCAAAGCTCTGCTCATGCAGCAGCGCCGTCAGGCTCACCGTCGAGGTCTCGATGCGGTTCGACAGATGCTTGCGCCAGGTCTCGTCGCCCAGCCGGTCGCCATAGAAGACCTTTGTCAGAAGCGGCCGGACCTGGTCCAGCGTGCCATAGGGGATCACCAGCATGACACTGCCGCGGCAGCCGTCGAAGGAAACGTCGAGTTGCAGCCAGACCGAGGCGCTGCTTGGCTGCGAGATGATCGCGAAATGGCGGTTGCTCTCGATCCGCTCGACGCTGAAACTGACCTCGCCGATCTGTTCGAAGCCTTCGCGCAGGTCGGTCAGCATCACCTCCACGAGGCGCTGACCGAGCCGGCGCTCGATTGCGGTGAAGCCGCGCGGCGAGACCTTCGTCACCGCCCGCTTCGGCTGGCCGCCTAACATCAGTTCCAGCGCGGCATAGAGAAACCGCGCGTCGAGAGTCATCAGCAGCTGCCCGCCCCAGGGGTCGGCGTTGCATACGGCGATCAGCCCATGGGCCGGCAGGGAGTCCATCGCGTTCGAATAGGACTTGTATTCGAAATGGGCCAAGCTGACTTCGACCAGGGCGGCGGTGAAGTTCTTCAGCGAGCTCGTCAGCGAAAGGACCATCCGTTCGACGATGACCTCGAGCATCGGCAGCGGCTCGTAGTTGAGCATCGACATCTGGATGATGAGCTCTTCCACGCTCGGTGCCCGCTCGGTCTTCGCCTCCGCGTCCTGTTCCATCATTGCATCACCAATTCGCCGATCAGGAATTCCTGCGGGGCGTCGTTGCCGACGATCGCGCGCGCCCGCTTCAACAACTCCGCCTTGAGCAAGAACAGCCCGTCGGAACCGCGCAGATCATCTTCGCTCAGTTGGCGCAGATAGCCGATGATGGCGTCGCGCAGGTAGGGCTGCTTGTCCTTGAGCAGCTGCTCGGTTTGCGGTGTCGTGTTGTAGACCATCTGCAGCTGGATCTTCAGAAAGCGCGTCGTCGGCGCTCCGGTCGCTGAGCTGCCGGAGATGTTCACGACCATTTCCTTGAAGTCGAACAACGCTTTGCGCTGCTGCTGTTGTCCGGCGGCGGCCTCTTTGCCGGGGTTGGCAACCAGTTTGCCGACCCCGTGCCGGCCAAGCGCGAGGTACAGCCCCGCCGCCACGGCGAGAACGGTAAGAACCCCAGCGGCAACTAGCACCAACCGGCGCCGTTTGGGCTTGCCTTCGCCTTCCGCTGCTGTCGTGTCGCCGGCCGTCGCGTCGGTCATCGGATCTCGCGCCTGGTCTTTGCCGTATTCATGTGTGGTCGCTGCATCTATTTCTGCTGCCAAGTATAACAGTGAACTCTTTGCTTGCAATACAAGAATAGATTGGACTAACCTTTATACATTACATCCAGGACGCGAGCGAACCTTGCAACAGATCATCGATAACCTTCTGGCACTCGGCCGCAGGCGGCTGATGATCCTCGGTGCGGTCGGGGTCGGCGGGATCCTGGCGCTGCTGTTCGGCGTCTCGCTGGTCACTGCGCCGGATTACCGGTTGCTCTATAGTCAGCTGTCGCCGGCCAGCGCGGCAAGCATGGTCGATGCCTTGCAGAAGGCGGGGATTTCCACCGAGGTTAGCCCGGACGGAAGTACCGTTTCGGTGCCGGTTTCCGATGTCGCGCGTGCCCGCATGACGTTAGCGCAAAAGGGCTTGCCGTCCGACGGCGCGCCGGGCTGGGAGCTCTTCGACAATGTCAGCGGTCTCGGCATGGACAGCTTCATGCAGAAGATCTACCGCCTGCGGGCGATGGAGGGCGAGCTCGCTCGCTCGATCGAGACGCTCGACGGGGTGCAGAGTGCCCGCGTCCATCTGGTGTTGCCGGATCGGCAGGCATTTTCGACCACCGTGCC
Source organism: Pseudomonadota bacterium (assembly GCA_021813645.1). Taxonomy (GTDB): domain Bacteria; phylum Pseudomonadota; class Alphaproteobacteria; order Rhodobacterales; family Rhodobacteraceae; genus Solirhodobacter. Next base: position 5,313 of record JAKAJW010000383.1, read on the forward strand.
GGATCCGAGCGCCTCTGTGATCGTGCGGGCGGCGCCCGGCCGCACCGTCACCCAGCAGCAGGCGATGGCGATCCGCAACCTGATCGCGGCCGCCGTTGCCAGCATGTCGCCAGACCGTGTCACGGTGCTTTCGGCGCGGGGCGACACCATCCTGGGCCCGTCCGGCGTCGCCGATGGCGTGGCCGGCCTGTCCGGCACCCGCTCCGCCATCGAGGACCGTCTGCAGCAAAGCCTCGAGCAGATCCTGAGCGCCCGCGTCGGCGCCGGCAACGCCCGGGTGATGGTGACGGTCGAGCTGAACCACTCGCGCCAGCAGGTGGTGTCGCAGAGCTTCAACCCCGATCAGCAGGTCGTCCGCTCGACTTCGACGCAAAGCGAACATTCGCAGAAAGACCAGCCGAACGCCCCGGTCGGTGTCGGGGCGAACCTACCGCCCGCGCCGGCCGCCGGCGCCGCCGGCGCGCCCAACGGGGCCGATACCAACAGCCGCTCGAACGAGGCGACCAACTACGACGTTGGCAACACCCGCAGCGAGACCCTCACCGAACCTGGCGGCATCAAGCGGATTTCGGTCGCGGTTCTGGTCAACGGCATCTACGACAATACCGGCAGCAGCAAGCCCGACTACAAGCCCCGCTCCCCGCAAGAGATCGCGCAGCTGACCAATCTGGTGAAATCGGCGATCGGCTTTGACCAGACCCGCGGCGACACCGTTTCGGTCGAGAGCCTGCGCTTCATGGACTATTCGATGGATCTGGGCGGGCAGCCGAGCGAAAGCATCGGCCAGCGCCTAGCCAACAACGCGGTCTCCATTCTGCGCTGGCTGATCGGCCTTGCCATCGTCGCGTTGGCCCTGATCTTCGCCGTCCGTCCCGCGCTGAAGCGCGTCTTCGACGCGCCGCCGGCCTTGCCGCCCATGCCGCAGACCGAGGCGCTCCAGGGGCCGGGCGCGGCTGAGGGCGGCGGGGCCACGGTCACCCGGGTCTCGGCGGATGCGCCGCCACCTTCTGCCGTGGTCGCAAGCGCGTCGCGCACCATACCGACCCGCGCCGCGCCTGTGCGCCGGCCGCTTCAGCGGAGCGAGGAAGCCGACGGGCTGTTCGAGGCGATCGCCACCCATGGCAGCGCCTTGAAGCGCCGGGTCGATGCCGTGCGCGACTTCGTCGACGCCGACCCCAACGAGGCGATGAAGGTGCTGCGGACCTGGCTGGCCCATGAGGCGGAGGCGAGATGACCAATCTGTTTCACCGCGACTTCGATGCCGAGTTGGAAGCCGAGGCCCGCGCCGCGATGCGCGAGCGCGCCTGCCGCTACACCCAGGAGGATCTCGACGCGGCCGTGGCCGAGGCCCTGGCGCGCGGGCACGATGAAGGCAAGTCGCAGGGCTACACCCAGGGCCTGTCCGAGGCCTTCGCCTCGCTCGAGGCGCGGCAGGTGGAGGCGCTGGCAACCCTCGGACCGCAGCTGGAGGAGCTGCTGAAGGACCGGCTTCAGCACCGCGCCACGCTGGAACGCCAGCTGATCACCTTCGTTCTCGACGTCGCCGAGAAGGTGTTCCCCGAGTTTCTCGCCACGCGCTCGGCTGAGGCCGCCGCCGTCCAGGTGCGCCATGCGCTCGGACTTGCGCTCGGCAGCCCGCGGCTTCGGCTTCAGCTGTCCGAGCCCACCCGCGCCGCGCTTGCGGCCGAACTCGAGGCGCTGGTCCGCGATCGGCCAGCGTCGCAGCAAATCGACATCACGACCGATCCCAAGCTGGCCGACGGCGAGGCCCGCGTGATCTGGGAAGATGGTCTCATGGAATACAGTTATGACCGGGTCTGCTCCGAAATCCTGCGCGCGCTTCGGCAAGCGGCCGGGCCGGAGCTTCGTCCCCTTTGGAAGGCGATATGATGGCTGAGAACGACACGAACCCCGAGACGCCGCCGACGGTGATCGAATCGATGGTCGCCGAGGAGACCGCCGGCGCCGAGGAGGAATCCGGGCACAACATCAACGCGATGCTCAACGTCGCGCTGAACGTGCAGATCGTGCTGGGACACAGCCGGATGCCGATCGCGCAATTGCTCAGCCTGTCGCGCGGCTCGGTGATCGAACTCGACAAGAAGATCGGCGAGCCGGTCGATGTGATGATCAACGATCGCCTGGTGGCGCGCGGCGACCTGGTGAAGGTCAGCGAGAACCGGATCGGCGTCACGCTCACCGAAATCGTCAAGGATTACGTCTCGAAGCGGGCCTAAACGTCGATGCCGCAGCTGCCGCCCCTGCGTATCGTTCTGTCCGCCCTGGCGGCCGGTGCGGTGTTGTCTGCCGCCGGCGCCGCCGGCGCCCAGCAGATGGGCGATCTGCTCGGCGGCCTGTCGCAGGCGCTCGGCGCCGCGCCGGGCACGGCGGCCTCGGCCAGCCTCTCGGGCCGCATCATCCAGCTGATCGCGCTGATGACGGTGCTGTCGATCGCGCCGGGCCTCTTGGTCATGATGACGAGCTTCACCCGCTTCGTCATCGTCTTCTCGATGCTGCGCTCGGCGCTCGGGCTGAACCAGACGCCGCCCAACATGGTGCTCAGCGCGATGGCCTTGTTCATGACCTTCTTCGTCATGCAGCCGGTGTTCGACGACGCCTATACCCAGGGCCTGCTGCCGCTGATGAACAATCAGATCACCGAAGAGCAGGCGATCGGCCGCATCGGGGCCCCGTTCAAGGCCTTCATGTTCGTCAATACGCGCGCCAAGGACGTCAGCCTGTTCCGCGATCTGACCGCCAAGCCCGCCACGCAGGGCCAGACCCAGCCGCCGCCAGCGCCGCAGGCCGGCCCGGCCGGCGTGAGCTGGAGTGTTCTGGTCCCGGCCTTCATGATCTCCGAGCTGCGCCGCGCCTTCACCATCGGCTTTCTGATCTACCTGCCCTTCGTCGCCATTGACCTGATCGTGGCCTCGATCCTCATAAGCGCCGGCATGATGATGTTGCCGCCGGTGATGATTTCGCTGCCCTGCAAGGTGATCTTCTTCGTCCTGATCGATGGATGGTATATGCTTGCCGGCAGCCTGATGCATTCCTACGCCGCCTATGCTGGCGGCGGCTAACACTGCCGCCGCCATGCCGATCCAGCCCAACTTCGCAGAGCCGACCAAATGAAACAGCGCATGGATCCGACCAAACTCAGGGGCGCCGAGAAGGCGGCCGTGCTTTTTCTTTGCCTTGGCGAGGAGCGCGGCGCCGAACTGATGAAGCAGCTCGATGAGTTCGACATCCACGAGATCACCCGCGCCATCGCCAGCCTCGGCTCGGTTCCCCCTCAGGTGATCGAAGCCGTGGTCAACGAGTTCCTCGAACATATCAATAACGGCGCCGGCATCATCGGTTCGATTGGACTGGCCGAGTCCATGTTGCGGAACTTTCTGCCGGCCAACCGGGTCGGCGAGATCATGGGGGAAATTCAGGGTCCTCTGCTCGGCCGCAACCTCTGGGAGTCCTTCTCCAGCCTGGAACCGCAGGCGATTGCCGATTGTGTGAAGGGCGAACACGACCAGACCGTCGCCGCGATCCTCAGCAAGGTTCGCCCCGAGGTTGCCGCCCGGGTTCTGCCCCTGCTCGGCAGCGAGCGGATGCTCGAGGTGGTCGAACGGATGATCAGCATCGAGACGGTGCCGCGCCATGCGCTCGAACAGATCGAGGCAACCCTTCAGCGCGAATACATGCAATCGGCCTCGCGCCTGTCCGGACCTGATCCGCAGCAGCGCATGGCTGACCTCTTCAACAAGCTCGACCGCAACCTGTTCGAGCGGATCGCGTCCGAGCTCGAAACCCGCATCCCCGAGGCTTTCAC
>JAKAJW010000110.1 GCA_021813645.1 Pseudomonadota bacterium
TCGAGCCGTCGGAAGCCCTGGCGGTCGGGCTGGTGCTGTCCGGGATCGCCGTCGTCATGCTCGGACTGACGGCGAATCTGTTCGCGGCCGGGCTGCTGGCCTTCACCATCTTCTTCTACGTCGTCGTCTATTCGATGCTGCTGAAGCGGACCACGCCGCAGAACATCGTCATCGGCGGCGCGGCCGGGGCCTTCCCGCCGATGATCGGCTGGGCGGTGGCTACCGGCGGGGTGAGCCTCGAGAGCGCCTTGATGTTCGCGCTGATCTTCATGTGGACGCCGCCGCACTTCTGGTCGCTGGCGCTCTTCATGAAAGACGACTACTCCAATGCCGGCGTGCCGATGCTGACGGTCACGCATGGCCGCAAGGCGACCCGCAAGCACATCATCGTCTATACGATCCTGCTCGCCCCGGTGTCGCTGGCTGCCGCATTCACCTCGATCGGCGGGCCGATCTATCTCGTTGCTTCGGCGATCCTGAACGCGGGCTTTCTCCGGGGCGCCTGGCGCATCTGGCGCCGCGACGAAATCCAGGCCGAGGCGGACAAATACGCGGTCGAGAAGAAGGTGTTTGGCTTCTCGCTGCTCTACCTGTTCCTGCATTTCGCGGCGTTGCTGGCGGAGGCGGCGTTGAAGCCCTACGGGCTCGGGAGATGGTGATGGCGATCCAGCCGGAGCACGAGATCCACAAGCGCCGGCGCGGCCGGAACCTTGGGCTCGGTCTCTCGCTGATGGCTTTCGTGGTGATCGTGTTCGGCGTGACGATCGTGAAAGTCTCCGATACGCCTCGCCCGGGCAAGACCGCGGCCGAGTTCCTGGGGGCCAAGCAATGACCGGCTTCCTGCGCGCCGGCAGCGCGCTGGGGGTCGTCGCCTTTTTTGCCGGAGCGGCCACTTGGGCCGCCTGGCCACGGCTGCAGGAAGCGGTGGGGTTCGCCGGCGCGAATCCGTTCAGCCGCAAGATCGCCGTCGAACTCGCCGCTGATCCGCAGCGCGGCGCCGACTGGCGGCTTCGCCCGCTCGACAATCAGATGAAGCTTCGTCTAGGGGAGACCGGCATCGCCTTCTTCGAGGCCGAGAACCGCTCTGACAAACCGATCACGGTTCAGGCACAATATCAGGTGAGCCCGCCCGCGGCCGACAAGTATATCGTCCGCATCGCGTGTTTCTGTCAGGATCGACAGACGCTCGGGCCGTACCAGAAGGCGGATCTGCCGATGACGTTCTTCATCGACCCGGCGATGGCCAAGGATCCGGCCTTCGCCTCGCTGAAGACGATCACGATGTCCTACAAATTCCAAGAGGCAAAAACGCCCGACCAGCAAGTGGCAGCGATTGCCGCCGCAGAGCCGATGAACTGATCCGAGGAGGGGACCTTCATGGCGCATGAGAAGAACCACGACTACCAGATACTTCCGCCGTCGATCTGGCCCTTCCTGGGCGCGCTCGGGGCGTTCGTCATGCTGTTCGGGGCGGTGTTGTTCATGCACCATATGGGCCCCTGGATGTTCATCGCAGGCGTCCTCGTCGTGCTATACGTCATGTACGGCTGGTGGTCCGAAGTGGTGCATGAGGGCAATACCGGCGAACATACGCCGGTGGTGCGCATCAGCCTGCGCTACGGTTTCATGATGTTCATCATGTCCGAGGTGATGTTCTTCGCCGCTTGGTTCTGGACCTTCATCAAGCACGCCATGTATCCCGGCGGGCCGACGGAGCCGCAGGCGTTTCACGTCTGGCCCCCGGCCGGGGTGGAAACCTTCGACCCCTGGCACCTGCCGATCATCAACACGCTGATCCTGCTGTGCTCGGGGGCTGCGGCGACTTGGGCGCACCATGCGCTGGTGCATGAGAACAATCGCAAGGATCTCGTGAACGGGCTTACCCTCGCGATCGTCCTCGGCGCCTGCTTCACGCTCTTCCAGGCCTACGAATACTCCACCGCCACCTTCGGCTTCGCGGGGAACATCTACGGCGCCTCGTTCTTCATGGCGACGGGCTTCCACGGGGCGCATGTGATCATCGGCACGATCTTCCTGGGCGTCTGCCTGATCCGGGCGCTGCGCGGGGATTTCACGCCGACCGAACATGTCGGCTTCGAGGCGGCGGCCTGGTACTGGCACTTCGTCGATGTGGTCTGGCTGTTCCTCTTCGCGCTGGTCTACATCTGGGGCGGCAACGGCCTGGGTTGACGCCTGCGGCGCAGGCCGAGCGAGACGAAGCGCGGGCCGGAGGGCGCGCGCTTCTTTATGTTCCGAGGGCGCATGACCCGCTACATCTTTCCGCTGCTGCTTGGCCTGATCGGCGCCGGCATCCTGGTCAGCCTCGGCATCTGGCAATTGCACCGGCTGGCCTGGAAGGAGCGGCTTCTGGCGGAGATCACGGCCAAGATCGCCGCCGCCCCGGTCGCCCTGCCCGCGGCGCCCGATCCGCGCCGCGATCAATATCTGGCGGTCATTGCTTCCGGCCAGGTCGTGCCGCAGGAACTCCACGTGCTGACCTCGACGGCCGAAACCGGGCCGGGTTATCGGATCATCTCGCCCTTCGTGCTGGCGGACGGCCAGCGGGTGATGGTCGATCGCGGCTTCGTGCCAGAGGCGCAGATCCGCGTGCCGCGGCCGGGATTTGCGACCACCGTGGTCGGTAACCTTGAATGGCCCAATGAGGCGGATTATTTCACACCCAAGCCCGATCTGAAGGCCGATATCTGGTTCGCGCGCGACGTGGCTCGAATGGCGGCGGAACTGCGGACGGCGCCGGTCCTGATCGTCGTACAGCGCGCGCCCGGCGAGGCGCCCGGGGTGACTGCCGTGCCCGCCGGCACATCGGGGATACGCAATCAGCATTTGAATTATGCGATCACTTGGTTTTCGCTTGCGATTTGCTGGCTGGGGATGACAGGGCTGCTGCTCTGGCGTATCAGGCAGAGGCGAGTTTAGGTCCTGTTGCAATGAACTATGTATCCACCCGGGGCGCTGCCCCCGTTCTCGGCTTCGAGGCGGCGATGCTCGCCGGGCTTGCGCGCGACGGCGGGCTCTATGTCCCTGAAGTTGTGCCGGTGATGTCGCATGCCGAGATCGCCGCCTTGGCCGGGGTGAGCTACGAAGAGGCCGCCTACCGCGTGATGCGTCCTTTCCTCGGCGAGGCCTTCGAGCAAGCCGAGTTCCGCAACCTGATCGGACGCGCCTACGAAGGTTTCGGACATGCGGCGCGGGCGCCGCTGGTCCAGCTTGGGCCGAACCATTTCCTGATGGAGCTGTTCCACGGGCCGACGCTGGCCTTCAAGGACTTCGCCATGCAGCTGATCGGCCAGCTGTTTCAAGCGTCGCTGGCGCGCAGCGGCCGGCGGATCACCGTCGTCGGCGCCACTTCGGGCGATACCGGCTCGGCGGCGATCGAAGCCTTCCGCGGCTTGAACAATGTCGATGTCTTCATCCTCTATCCGCATGGCCGGGTGAGCGAGGTGCAGCGGCGGCAGATGACCACCCCGAAGGAGGACAACGTGCATGCGCTGGCGCTGCATGGCACCTTCGACGACTGCCAGGCCCGCGTGAAGGACATGTTCAACGACTTCGCCTTCCGCGATGCGGTGGGCTTGGCCGGCGTGAATTCGATCAACTGGGCGCGGGTTCTGGCGCAGGTGGTCTATTACTTCACCGCCGCGGTCAGCCTTGGCGCGCCGCACCGCAAGGTAAGCTTTACCGTGCCGACCGGCAATTTCGGCGACATCTTCGCCGGCTACATCGCCCGCGGCATGGGACTGCCGATCGACAAGCTGGTGATCGCGACCAATCAGAACGATATCTTGTATCGGGCGCTGACCACCGGCGCCTATGCCCCGGACGGGGTGAAGCCCTCGATCAGCCCGTCGATGGATATCCAGGTCTCATCCAATTTCGAGCGTGCGCTCTACGATGCCTATGGGCGCGATGGATCGGCGGTGGCGCAGCTGATGGGCGAGCTGGCGCTCGGCGGCTTCGCCATCAGCCAGGGTGCGCTCGAGCAGCTGCAGCAGACCTTCGCGTCGGGCCGCGCCTCGGAAGCGGAGACCGAATTCACCATCGAGCGCATCTACTATGCCACCGGCGTCCTGATCTGCCCGCATACCGCCGTCGGCGTGAAAGTGGCCGAGGAGCATCTGGGGGCGGTACCGATGGTGACGCTTGCCACGGCACATCCCGCCAAGTTCCCCGATGCGGTGGCGGCCGCAGTCGGTGTCCAGCCGGCACTGCCGCAGCGCATGGCCGATCTGTTCGACCGGCCGGAGCGCGTGACCGAAGTGCCGAACGACCTTGGTGCCATTGAAACCCTGATCCGCGAAAGGATCGCCCGTTGAGCGCACGCATAACCACCCTCGGCAATGGCCTGCGGATCGTCACCGAGGCGATGCCGGGGCTGAAATCGGCCTCGATCGGCGTCTGGGTGAATGCGGGCGGGCGGCACGAGCGAGCCGAGCAGAATGGCATCGCGCATTTTCTCGAGCACATGGCCTTCAAGGGCACGGAGAAGCGCACCGCCCTGCAGATCGCCGAGGCGATCGAGGACGTCGGCGGCTATATCAATGCCTATACCAGCCGCGAGACGACCGCCTATTACGCCCGGGTGCTGGAGGAGGACGTGCCGCTCGCCGTCGATGTGATCGGCGACATCGTTCTGAAGCCGATCTTCGATCCGAAAGAGATCGAGGTCGAACGCCATGTGATCTTGCAGGAGATCGGGCAGGCGCTCGACACGCCGGACGATGTCATCTTCGACTGGCTGCAGGAAGCGGCCTATCCCGATCAGCCCTTCGGGCGCTCGATTCTGGGGCCGGCCGAGCGGGTGGAGAGCTTCCGGCGCGACGACCTGTCGAATTTCGTGGGCGAGCATTACGGGCCGAATGAGATGATCCTGGCGGCCGCCGGTTCGGTCGATCACGACCAGATCGTCCAACTCGCCGGCGAGGCCTTCGGCGATCTGCGTCCGGTCGGCGCGCGGCACGTGCAACCGGCCGCGTTCAACGGCGGGGAACGGCGCGAGATCAAGGATTTGGAGCAGGCGCATTTCGCCCTGGCCTTCGAAGCGCCGGGGTATCGCGACGAACGGATGTATGTCAGCCAGGTGCTGTCCACCGCGCTCGGCGGCGGCATGTCCTCGCGGCTGTTCCAGAAGATCCGGGAAGAGCGGGGCCTGTGCTACTCAATCTTCTCGCAATCGGGCTCCTATGAAGATACCGGCATGTTCACGATCTACGCCGGAACCTCGGACGAAGAGATCGGCGAACTGGCCGGGCTGACCATGGACGAGTTGAAGCGCTCGGCAGAGGACATGACCGAGGCCGAGGTGGCCCGCGCCCGAGCCCAGATGAAGGCGGGCATGCTGATGGGCCTCGAAAGTCCGTCGAGCCGGGCCGAGCGCTTGGCGCGGCTCTTGGCGATCTGGGGCCGCGTTCCCGATGTCGAGGAGGCGGTGGCCAAGATCGACGCGGTGACGACCGAGGCGGTCCGGGCCCATGCAGCGGAAATGATGGGGGCGGGCGCGGCCCTGGCGCTGTACGGGCCGGTCGGCCGCGCGCCCGGGCTTGAGGAGCTGCGCCGGAGGCTGGCCGCCTGATGTGGCCTCTGGGCCGGAAGGTCACGATCGAGACGGAGCGGCTGACGTTGCGCCTGCCGCAGCAGGCGGATGCCTATGCCTGGACCGAGTTGCGGCGGGCTTCGGCGGCGTTTTTGCAGCCCTGGGAGCCGACTTGGGCGACGGATCACCTGTCGCGGCGCGCCTTCACCAACCGGGTCTACTGGGCGGCGCGGGCGAGCCGGACCGGTACTGCCCTGCCGGTGTTCCTGATCCGGCGGGAGGATCAGCAACTGCTGGGCGCGATCACCCTCGACAATATCCGCAGGGGGCCGGCGCAGGCCGGGACGCTGGGTTATTGGATCGGCCAACCCTTTGCGCGGCAAGGCTTTATGCGCGAGGCGCTGAGCGCGCTGGTGCATCATGCCTTCACCCGGCTCGACCTTAGCCGGCTGGAAGCGGCCTGCCTGCCGGAGAATGTCGCCTCGCGCGGGGTGCTGGAAAAATGCGGCTTCAAATACGAAGGCGTGGCGCAGAGCTACCTGCAAATCAACGGGCGCTGGCGCAATCACGTGCTTTACGCCAATCTCCGGGGGGACCGGCGGGGGCGAACGGAGGTCGGCTGAAAGCCGCAACGCTTGTGGGCTAAGCCGTTCTGGTGGCAGGGAAATCGGCATACCGATTTGACACCGATTTCGCACCGATTTTGCACCGACGTCGCACCGCATTGCGCGCGGCCAAGCGGCCGGGCGCCAGCAGGGAAGGGCAGGCGCGATGACCGAGGGGGAGAGGCAGGTCGCCTTGCTGCGCGGGGTGAATGTCGGCGGCGCCGGCCGGCTGCCGATGGCGGGCTTGCGGGCGCTGCTGACCGCGCTCGGTTGCCGTGAGGTCGTGACCCATATCCAGAGCGGCAACGCCGTCTTCCGCCCGCCGGCGGCCGCCGCCGGTGCAAGGCTGGCGGAGCGGATCGCCGCGGCGGTGGCCGAGGGCTATGGCTTTCGGCCGGCGGTGGCGTTGCTGTCGGCGGGCGAGTTGCGCCAGGCGCTGGCGGACAATCCTTTCCCGGTCGCCGATCAGGCGGGCCGGCAGCTTACGGTCTTCTTCCTGGCCGAGGCCGGCGCGGCGATCGATCTGGCGCCGATCGCCGCCCTGGCGACCGCGGGCGAACGGGTCGCGGCGGCGGGGCGGGCGCTTTACCTTTTCGCTCCGGAGGGGATCGGCCGGTCGGCGCTGGCCCGCCGGCTGGAGCGGCTGCTGCCGGGGCCGGCGACGGGGCGCAACCTCAACACCCTGCAGGCGCTGCTGGCGCTGGCGGAGACCGCTTAGCGGCGCGCCGGGGACCGGAGGCGCCCGGCCCGTCTTGCGGATGCCCGTCTCGTGCGGTGGCGGTCTTGCGGTGGCGGTCTTGCGGTGACGGGGCGCGCGTGCTTCATCGGGGGCAAAGGAGATGCCGATGCTCAATCCTTGCGATGCGGGCTTCGTCGCCCGGCTGGAGGCGGCGCTGCCGGCCGGCGTGCTGCGCCCGGTGACCCCGGCCTATCTGGAGGAGCCGCGCGGCCGCTACCACGGCCAGGCCGGCGCGGTGGCGGCGCCGCGCACGGTCGATGAGGTGGCGGCGGTGGTCCGGCTCTGCGCCGAGGCGCGGGTGGGCATCGTGCCGCGCGGCGGCGGAACCGGGCTGGTCGGCGGCCAGGTGATGGCGGCGGGGCCGGCGCCCTTGCTGCTGTCGCTGGAGCGGATGGCGGCGGTGCGCGCGGTCTATCCCGAGGAGAATGTGCTGATCGCCGAGGCCGGCGCGATCCTAGCCGACGTGCATCGCGCGGCAGAGCAGGCCGGGAGGCAGTTCCCGCTGACGCTGGCGAGCCAGGGCAGCTGCCGGATCGGCGGCAACCTGGCCACCAACGCCGGCGGCGTGAACGTGGTGCGCTACGGCAATGCGCGCGAGCTGTGCCTGGGCGTCGAGGCGGTGCTGGCCGACGGCACGGTGTTCCACGGGCTGAAGCGGCTGCGCAAGGACAATACCGGTTACGATCTGCGCGACCTGCTGGTGGGTTCGGAAGGCACGCTGGGCATTCTGACCGCGGCGGCGCTGAAGCTGGCGCCGGTGCCGGCGGCCGAGGGTGCGGCGCTGATCGCAGTGGCCAGCCCGGCGGCGGCGCTGAAGCTTCTGGCGCTGGCGCGCGGCCGGCTGGCCGAGGCGGTTTCGGCCTTCGAGCTGATCAGCCGGCAGGGGGTGGACTTCCTGGCCGAGACGATGCCCGACCAGCCGCGGCCCTGGCCGACGGGGGCCGACTGGGCGGTGCTGATCGACCTTGGCCTGGGCCAAGGCCAGTCGCCGGAGGAGGCGCTGGAGGCGCTGTTCGCCGAGGGGCTGGAGGCCGGGCTGGTGTCGGACGGGCTGATCGCCCAATCGGCGGCGCAGCGGCAGGCGTTCTGGACGCTGCGCGAGAGCATCCCCGAGGGCAACCGGCGGGTCGGCGCCATCGCGTCGCACGATGTGGCGCTGCCCTTGAGCGAGATCCCGGAGTTCATCGCCGCGGCGGGGGCGGCGCTGGCGGCGGCGGGCGACTGGCGGGTGAACTGCTTCGGCCATCTCGGCGACGGCAACCTGCATTACAACGTCTTCCCCGCCAAGGGCCGGCGCCGGGAGGACTACGAGGCGCGCCGCGGCGAGGTGATGCGGCTGGTGCATGACATGGTGCATGCGCGCGGCGGCTCGGTCAGCGCCGAACATGGCATCGGCCGGCTTAAGGTGGACGATCTGGAACGCTATTCCGATCCGGCGAAGCTTGACCTGATGCGGCGGATCAAGGCCGCACTCGACCCGCTGGGGATCCTGAACCCCGGCGCCGTGTTGCGCGGGGCGTGATGGAGGCCCTGGTCGCCGCGCTGCAGGATCGTCCCGCCGGCCATGTCGTGGCGCTGGGGCTGGCGCTGCTGGCGGCGGTGCTGCATGCGGTGTTCGGCGCGCTGCAGAAGGGGCGGCACGACCCCTGGCTGAGCCGGGCGGCGATCGACGCCTCTTATGGGGTGATGTCGCTGCCGCTGGCGCTGTTCGCCGTGCCCTGGCCGAGCGGGCGGCTGTGGCTGCTGCTGGGCGGCGCCTTCTGCATCCATGTCGGCTACAAGCTGCTGCAGGCGATGGCCTATGCGCGCGGCGCCTATACCGTGGTCTATCCGGTGGTGCGCGGCACCGCGCCGATGTTCGCCGTGCTGGGCGCCTGGTTGGTGTTCGGCGAGCGCTTCAGCTGGGGCCAATGGGGCGGGGTGGCGCTGCTGGTCTCGGGCATCCTGGGGCTTGCGGTCTACAATCTGCGGCACGTGACGGTGGCGCGCGAGACGCTGGTGCCGGCGCTGGCGCTGGCCTTGGCCACCGGCGGCTTCGTCGCGCTCTACACCACCTATGACGCCTATGGCATCCGGGCGGCGGCCGATCCGTTCACCTTCCTGGCCTGGTTCTTCGTGCTCGACGGGATCTTCATGCCGGTCTTCACCCGGCGGCGCTGGCGGGCGCTGCCCGGCGCGGAGATCGGGCCGCTGCTGAAGCGGGGGGTGACCGGCGCGGTGGTGGCCTGGTTC